>QGUH01000080.1 GCA_003242355.1 Pseudomonadota bacterium | reverse complement strand
CGCTGGCTCCTTGCCCGTGATCGCGATGATCCTGACTCTCCTCGGCATCCCCGCCGAAGGAATCGGCATCGTGCTCGGCGTCGATCGCTTTCTCGACATGTGCCGCACGACCGTAAACGTGGCGGGAGACTTGGCCGCCGCCGTGTACGTCGCTCGCGGCGAGCCGCACGAAACGCAACCGGAGACCTTGCCCCTGGAGGGCACGACCGCCGGAACGAGAGAGGGGTGAGCGACGACGAGGTCCGATCGGGCACCCGGACGCCGAAGGCGTTCG
Organism: Pseudomonadota bacterium; assembly: GCA_003242355.1. Taxonomy (GTDB): domain Bacteria; phylum Myxococcota_A; class Polyangia; order Polyangiales; family Polyangiaceae; genus PMG-095. The sequence continues at coordinate 9,072 of QGUH01000080.1, read as the reverse complement.
GGTGTTGGCGTCCCGTGGCGATCGCTCGTGGTGGAAAGTGTTCGGGTGTTGGCGTCCCGTGGCGATGGCTCGTGGCGAAAGGCGTTGGGGGGGTGGCGTGCCGTGGCGATGGCTCGTGGCGGAAGGCGTTGGGGGGGTGGCGTGCCGTGGCGATGGCTCGTGGCGGGGTCGGGTGCTCCGTGTCGTGCTCCGAGATGGCAGAGGACCCAGTCACGAGACTCGGCGAGGATGCACCGCCGAAAATTGCTCGGGAGCGGCTTGCCGAGTCGCGCGCTTGACCGCAGGTGAGTGTTCGCTTACTCGAGTCGGGGTTCGCGATCGTGGCACGCTCGCCTCTCGCGGTTCCTGAGTTTCGCCCTCAGTCCCCTCCGAGATTCAGGCCGGGTGCATGCATACGCTCTACGTCCTCACGCTGTACCTCCACTCGTACGTGCGCTGGCTCGTGCTCGGGCTCGCGGTCGCCGTGCTCGTTCGGGCGATCCTCGGTGTGCGCGGCCGGCGCGCGTGGGACGCCAGCGACGAGCGGGTTCAGAAGGTGTTTCTGCGCGTGCTCGACGCGCAGTTCTTGCTCGGGTTTCTGCTCTACGCGGGGCTGAGCCCGATCGCGCGTGCCTTCTTCGGCAACCCGGGCCTGTCGATGCGCGTGTCCGAGCTGCGCTTCTTCGGCGTGGAGCACGTGTTCGCCATGCTGAGCGCGATTGCCGTGTTCCACATCGGGCGGGCACGCTCGCGAAAAAAGAGCGATGGGCCCGCGCGGCACCGGACCGTGCTCACCACGACGCTTCTCGGCCTCGTGCTCGTCCTCGCTGGCGTCCCCTGGCCCTTCATCCACGCGCCGCGCCCGCTGTTCCGCACGACCGAAGCCGCGGGCCTGCAGGCTCCGGCAGCGGGGTCGCAGGCCGGCGGAGCCCGTGCCGAAGCGTGTCCGCCCAGCTACTCGGCGCGGTGCGCCGCGTGCCACGGTGCCGAAGGGCGCGGCGACGGCATGCTCGCCCGTTCTCTCGATCCGCGCCCGCGCTCCTTCACCGAACCCGGATGGATCGAGAAGCGGTCGGATGCGGAGCTCCTCGGCATCATTCGAGACGGCGGTGCCGCCCACGGCCTCAGCCCCATCATGCCCCCGCACGGCGATCTCCCGGCCGCCGAGCTCGACGCCCTCGTCAAGTGCATCCACGCGTTGGCCGGGGCCAAGGACTGACCGGACGCGCCCTCGTGAGGAGCGTCCACGCGTAGGACACGGCCAGGGAAAGACGGGGACGCCCTCGTCAACTGCGCCTACGCGTTGGCCGGGGCAAAGGAACGACCGGGCACGCGTGGACGCCTCGTCGGATGCGTCCACGCGTTGGCCGGGGCGAAGACCTGACCAGCGGAAGTGGAGGTTGGGAAGCGAAGGGGAGACCCGGGGAGCGACGGTCGCCGGCCGGGTTGCCGGGCTTTCCAAGACCCAGGATCTTGGAAATTGGCTTGACGGCTGACCGCCGCCGGGTAGGGTTCGCGCTCCGAGCCTTTCCGGAGAGGTGACCGAGAGGCCGAAGGTACCCGCTTGCTAAGCGGGCGTAGGGCTAAAACCCTACCGAGGGTTCGAATCCCTCCCTCTCCGCCCATATTGAGTCGCTGTGCGGCGATGACTCTGCGTGGGGAGGCGCCTGCGAACCAGAGGACGACGATAGGCATCCTTTGTTCGCCCGAGGGTGACCTGCGGTGCTCGCCCCCTTCGGGGGCTGCGCTCCTCGGGGGCCTAATGGGCATGCGATGACGGCAGGGTGAGCAGAGTGTCCGAGTTCGACCTAGGAAGCCGGTTCCCTGCGGTGCTCGCCCCCTTCGGGGGCTGCGCTCCTCGGGGGCCTAATGGGCATGCGATGACGGCAGGGTGAGCAGAGGTTGTCCGAGTTCGACCTAGGAAGCCGGCTCGAATCCCTCCCTCTCCGCCCATATTGAGTCGCTGTGCGGCGATGACTCTGCGTGGGGAGGTGCCTGCGAACCAGAGGACGGCGATAGGCATCCTTTGTTCGCCCGAGGGTGACCTGCGGTGCTCGCCCCCTTCGGGGGCTGCGCTCCTCGGGGGCCTAATGGGCATGCGATGACGGCAGGGTGAGCAGAGTGTCCGAGTTCGACCTAGGAAGCCGGTTCCCTGCGGTGCTCGCCCCCTTCGGGGGCTGCGCTCCTCGGGGGCCTAATGGGCATGCGATGACGGCAGGGTGAGCAGAGGTTGTCCGAGTTCGACCTAGGAAGCCGGCTCGAATCCCTCCCTCTCCGCCCATATTGAGTCGCTGTGCGGCGATGACTCTGCGTGGGGAGGTGCCTGCGAACCAGAGGACGACGATAGGCATCCTTTGCTGCGACTCTGCGTGGGACGTTGCTGAACCTTGTGTCAGGCGAGTGATTGGGTCAGCAGTGCGAGTGCGGCGCGGAGCAGGGTGGCGGGGCAGGGGGTCTCGGCGGTTTCGAGCACGTGTTTGACGGCGCTCTTGGATTGTCGCTCCGAGAATCCGAGCGTGCGCAAAGCCCCAAACACTTGCTCGCCCGCGGCTATCGCACGGGCGGATGGCGGGTCCGTGTACTTGGTTCCGTCGGCGCGCAAGAATCGAAGCTTCGTCGAAGGGCTCCCTTCGAGCGAGAGCTGGCCCGTGTGCAGCGCGGTGTGATGCCCGTCGCACAACGTGACGAGGTTCTCGGGGTCGTGCCCGCCGCCTTCTGCTCGCGGATTCAGGTGATGCACGTCGAGAAAGGCTCCGAAGTTGCAGCCCGGCACGACGCAGCGACCACGATCGCGGTGATGAACGTAGCGCCGCACCGCAGGCGCGACACTTTGCGTTGCCTTCGGCAGCACGACGAGCGTCGTGGCGGCTGAAAGCCCCGCTCCGGAACGGGAGCCGTTGCCCACGTGGGGGGAGTGCGCTTGAGTGGGGCGCGGTTCGTCGGTGGATGGCCGCGTCGTTGGGGTAGGCTTCGCTGTGCGGGATGTGAGCGAGTTCGTATTAGCGGCCTCGCGATGCACCACGTGGGTTTGCTGCAGGTCGTGAGTGGGTCGCCAATCGTGGGGCGATGGCTGTGGAGTTGCGGCTTCCCAATGCGCTGCGTGGGTTTGCTGCAGGTCGTGAGTGGGTCGCCGGTCGCGGGGTGATGGGCCCGCACCGGAGGCGGCGTGTCCCTCGCCGTCGGCTTCACGGTCTGGGGATCGATCAGGAAGAGCGCGGAGGCGTGGGGTTGCGGCCTCGCGTCGCACCGCGTGGGTTTGCTGTGGCTCGTGGGTGGGTCGCTGTTGATGGGGTGACGGTCGTGGAGTTGCGGCCTCGCGACGCACCACGTGGTTTTGCTATGGGTCGTGGGTGGGTCGCTGTTGATGGGGTGATGGTCGTGGGGTTGTGGTTGGTTGCGTGATCTGCGGCGTCTTCGAATCGTGACGTGCACGAAAGTCCACGGCGTCCACCGCCCCCGCGTGATCACCGCTTTGCTGTCGATGGGATGGCGTCGAGGTTCGCCCTGGTGGGTGAGTCGTCACATGCGAGCCGTTCGACTTGCCAAGCGAACGACGCTCGACGTTCCGGAGCTTCGAACGCGCCTTTTTCTCGGGTGGGAGTGCGGCTTCGGCGGTGCTGCGAGGTGCTGCAAAATCATGTTCCCCCATGTGAGGGAGCTGGGGGTCGTCGTCGGCGCCGGGTTGGTTGGCATCCGAGCGCAGATCTCCTGAACGCCCATCGCCCGAATGCCCTTCGGCGACACGCTCTGCGGCAGATTGCTCGTTGGCGCAAGGCTTCGCTGCGAACCGCTCGTTGGCGCAAGGCTTCTCTGCGAGCTGCGCGTTAGCGCAAGGCTCCTTTGCGAACTGCTCTTTTGCGCCAGGCCTTCCTGCGAGCTGGCCGTTTGCCTTAGGCCCTTTTGGCAACGTCTCGTCGGCGAAACGAAACGGGCGCTCAACGGCAAGCCGGCGCCGTTCGACGGAACATAGCTCTTCTGACTGCGCGCCGTCCCCCTCGGTATCGACCCTGGTTGCGACGCCCCCGACGAATTGCGCATCACACCTCATCATTTCGACGATTTCGGGCGGAAGCTCGACGTTCGCCCCTGCAGCGTGCTGCACTCCGCGTTGGCACCGTTCGCAAACGGTAACGGAGATCTGGTACGACGAGCGCCCGGCGTCGGAAGGTCCTCGCAAGATTTCGCGCGCCACTTGCAAGAGGAGCGCATCGTCGTTCATCGGTTCGGCGGAGCGGCGTCGGATCAGGGCCGCCGCCTCACGAAAGGTCGCGTACGTTTGCGCGCTGACGTCGAAGCGAAGGATATGGCGTTGCGTCTCGGGGCGGCCGGCATCGGACGGCCGGTCTCCGGGCGCCTTTCCCGACACGAGCCGTTCGAGCTGGCGTACGGTTTTCCCCCGCGCGGCCTCGAGCCACTCCCGCTCGGTCGCTGGCGTCGCCACGCGCGCGAGCTCTCGAACGGCGGACCAGCACAGAGCGCCTTCATTGAGCGCGCAGCTGAGCGCCGGAAGGTTCTCGAGCGCGATCGCGGTTCGGAGTTTGTCGTCCGTGGTTCGATGGCTGTAGCCGAACAGCTTTTCGACGTACTGCGCGAACGAGGCGTAGCCGAGGTGTCGGTGCACCCGAGCGCGAAAGGCACGGAGCAACGCGAGGCCCTCGCGACCGTCGAGCTCAGCGCGCTCCTTGGCGAGCTACTCGAGCGCTTCGTGTGCCAAAACCCATTCTATTTCCTTCTCGACCCAAACTCCCGCTTGCATGAGCGCAAGCATACACCCGTGTTCTGTGTGCCTCGTCCTGCCCCGCGAACGCGCGTTTGGCACTCCGATCGCCGCGCGAGTCGTTTCGGCGCGAAAGACGCGCCAGTGTGCTACTTAACGACCGAAAAGGACCATTCTCGAGGCGTGCCCGCAACCGCTCGGGCACCGGTTCGCGAAAAACCTGTCAAGAAAATTGCGTTCGATTCTCGAACATCGTTTTGCTCACTCGAACGGATAATCGGTTATGGGAGTGCGGGAGAGGCGTCGCCGAGCGCGGAGCAGAGCACCCACGTGGGAGAGCCGCGTCGAAACGAGTCGGTCCGAGGAGACCACGCGAACCGTTGCGATGAAGCGCGGTGAGAGCGAGAGCGGTCATCAGCGCGGCGAAGCATCGGTCACGCAAAGCAGCGTGCCCACGAGGGAGTGCGAAACGAATCGGTCCGAGGGGGCCACGCGAACCGCTCCGATGAAGCGTGGTGAGAGCGAGAGCGGTCATCAGCGCGGCGCAGCATCGGTCACCCAAAGCAGCGTATGCACGTTGGAGTGCCGCGTCGAAATGACCTCGGCCGAGATCGGGCCCTGAACCGTTCCCGTGAAGCGCGGAGCGAGTGCAGATCGCGACGCGGAGAGCATGCGGAACCGCGAAGCAGAGCTCTGCATCGAAGTGACCTCGTCGAGATCGACGTCGCGAACCGTTCCTACGAGCGCGACGACGGCCGATATCGACGCACCGACCGTCCAGAGGACGCGGTCCTGACGAGATGCCTGCACGGAGAGGATTCGCCGACTTGAGGTTCGGTGGGAGCCGGCGCCCCCGCGCCGGGTAAAGGGCGCCGGAACGACGTTCAGGAGTGCGTCAAACGGTGCGGGAGCCAGCGTCGAGCGGAGCGCCAACGCTGGGGCAAGCGCTCGAGCGCCGGCACCTTCTGGCGGCTGAGGGCTCGCTCCCGCCAAGGTGTTCGACGCGCTCGCGTTCGCGCTGGGAGGGCGATCCGAAGCGTGTTCGGCGGAGAAGGAGCGTGCTTCGGGAACGCACGCGATCGAAGGGCGCGCCTCTACGGCCAGCGGCCGAGAAGACGGCCCGATTCGCTCCGTCCGAGTTAGGCAATGATCGGCGTCGCCTGGGCCTCGGTCAGGAGCGCCTGCAACTCCGCACCGAGGAGCAGGTCGTCGTGGGGGCCCAGGATTTGGCGACGGCGGCGACCCTGGGCGTCGATGAGCACGGTGGTGGGCGTGCCTTGCATGCCGTAGGCGCGCATGGTCTGCGGAATGGGATCTCCGGCGGGGCCGGGCGCGTCGACGCCGATGGGGAAGGTGAGGCGGCGCTCGGCGACGAAGGCGCGGAGCGCGTCGATCCCCTGGGCGTCGTGGTTCTCGAAAACGGTGTGGAGGCCGACGACGACGAGCGGGGCGCCCGCGAACAGCTCCGCAACGCGCTGGGCCTGTGGAAGCCCGCGCTCGACACACCCACGACACAGCATCTGAAACGCGTGGAGGAGCACGACCTTTCCGCGGAGCCGTTCGAGCGAGAGCGGCTCGGGCGTATTGATCCACTCCGTGGTTCGCCATTCCGGGGCTGGTCGAGGTTGCATCCCGGCAAACTTAGCGCTGTTCGGGTGAGCTCCTACCGATGTCCCTGTACGGGTGGGAGGTCGTGGGCTGAGCGTTCCGCTGTGGCTCCCGGGTGCGCGTGCTCTCGTGTTTGGGCACCGAACCTCCCACCCGAGCGACGCGAGGCAGAGGCACGGCGATCGCGCCGAACTTTGCGCATGCGGCCGTCACGACGCCGTCGGCCCGATGCGCGTGCGATATGGCCCGGATCGCTCCGCGTTTCGGTGTCTTCGAAACACGGCATTCGCCGCAGAAGGAGCGCTGCATTCGCGGTTCACGCGTGATAACGAATGGTTGTCGTCCATGGCCGACGCCCTGACGAATGCGCAGCCAGAGAGGGTCCGCGGTTACGTGAGCGGGGACGTGATCGCGGAAAAATACCGCTTGGAGGGCATCCTCGGTGAAGGCGGTCAGGCGTGCGTCTGGCAAGCGCGCAATCTGATGCTGGAAGTGGACGTGGCGATCAAAGTCGTCCGGGCCGACAACGAGGATCCGGCGCACACGGCGCGGCTCCTGCAAGAAGCGCGCTCGGCGGCGCGCCTCGATCATCCGGCGATCGTGCGCGTGTTCGACCTCGGTCGAACGCCGACGGGCGACTTCTATCTGGTGATGGAGCTGCTCGATGGCGGCACGTTGGCGGATCGCCTGTACGAACGCGGGCGACCTCTCGAGCCCGTGGAGGCAGTCCGCATTCTGCTTCCCGTCGCCGACGCGCTCGTGGCGGCGCATTCCAAGGGGCTCGTGCATCGCGATCTCAAGCCGAGCAACGTGCTGCTGGCGCGTACGAGCGCCAGCGGGCTGCAGCCGAAACTGCTCGATTTCGGCCTGGTCAAGTTGCAAGGGCGCGAGCTCGAGCCCGGCTCGTGCCCGCTGACGGAGACCGGCGCGGTGATCGGCACTCCCGCCTACTTCTCACCGGAACAAGCACGCGGGGACCGAGACATCGACGAATCCACGGACATCTGGGCGTACTCGGCGATGCTGTACGAGTGTCTGACCGGTCGACGGCCGTTCGACGCAGCGAACTACAACGCGTTGCTCCGCAGCATTCTGGAAGAGAACCCGCCCTCGATCCTCGATCTCGGTGTCAACGAGGTGGAGCTCTGGGAGATTCTGAAGCGCGGGCTCTCGAAGTCGAAGAGCGAGCGTTGGCCGTCGATGTTCGCGCTCGGGAGCGCGCTGGCGACGTGGTTGCTCGATCGCGGCGTGGTGGACGACATCTGTCGAACGTCGCTGCGTTCGACGTGGACGTCGGCGGAGCGAGCGGCGCCGAAGCCCGCGCGCGCCGACTCGGTCGGGCAAGGTGAGCTCGCCGTGCCCATCTCGATCGAGGCACCACCGAGCGCGGCTGTCCGTGTCGAAGGCGACGGCAACCCGGGGCCGGACCCTGCGCCCGCAGCGTCGTCGTTGCCCGCTTTGCCGATGAAGGGCACGCGATCCGTTCGGCTGGGCGTGGCGGCGAGCGCCGCCGTGGTGGTGAGCGCAGCCGTCGTTTGGTGGTCGCTGTCGGCGAGGAGCGCTCCGGCGAACCGCGTGGGCGTCTCGGCGATCGCGCCGCACTCGGGCTCCGCTCCCGTGAGCCTGGATGGCGCCGGAGCAGCATCGATTCGTGGGGGCGCGGAGCGCGCTGGAGAAGCGTCGATTCGCAGTGGCGCGGAACGTGCGGGAGAAGAATCGAGTCGCAGCGGTTCGGCGCCCGCCGAAGAAGCAACGACTCGCGGAGGCCCGGAGCCCGCCGAAGAAGCAACGACTGCCGGTGCATCGAAGACGCTCCCTCCGAGCAGCGTCGTGCCGCTCGCTCCGCTTCCGATTGGAGGCTCGGCCGGCGCTTGGCCGCCCGTTGCCGCGCCGGAGCGCACGACGTCCGAGCGCAAGAAGGCGGTCGCCCCGCGAACGAAGCCCGAGCCATCGAGCTTGCGACCGGCGCGCAGTGCCGGGGACGATCTCGATCTGCTCGCGCCGTATTGAGTGGGCGCAGCGTAAGCGACGTGATGGGCTCGTCTCGCCTCTTCCGTTGGTCGATTCGGATCGCGCTCTGGGCCGCGATCGGCGCCTCGCCGCGCGTCGCCGCGAGCCAGCCCGCAAGCGCCGCGAGTGAGCCCAGCGGCACCGGAACGGTCGTGGGTAAGCCCGGCAGCGCTGCGGGCTCCGCGAGGGATCCAGGCAGCGTCGTCATGGCTGCGGGTAAGCCCAGCAGCGCCGCAAGCACGGCGAGTGATGCGGACGGCGCTGCGAGCGCGCGCGCCGACGGCGCGCCGGACGAGCTCCGTCAACGTGCTGCGGCCCGCTACGAAGCGGGGGCCGAAGCGTACCGCGCGGGACGGTACGAGGAGGCGGTTGCGGCGTTCCTCGCTGCCGACGAGCTCGTTCCGAGCGCGGCGCTTTCGTTCAACGTGGCGCGCGCGCTCGAAAAGCTGGACGAGGCTGCCCGGGCGCTCGCCTTTTATCGGGACTACCTGCGACGCGACCCGCACGCGATGAACGGGGAGGCGGTGCGGGCGCGCATCGCGGCGCTCGAGGCGACGCTGCTCGCTCGCGGCGAAGCCCTTCTCTGCGTGCTCACGGAGCCTTCGGGCACCATCGTCGACGTCGATGGACGCGCGGTTGGAGCGACCCCCTGGGCCGGCGGGCTCCGCCCCGGAACGCACCGCCGGCCGCGGACCCGCAAGGGATATGCCGCCGAACGCCGCAAGGTGTGGCTGGGCCCAGGCGAACCGTTCAGGTTT
>QGUH01000948.1 GCA_003242355.1 Pseudomonadota bacterium | reverse complement strand
ACGAGAAGAAGGGAAACGAGACCCAAGTTCGGCTGCCCGCTTCCGAGCATGGCCCCGTGCTTTAAGCACGGGGACGCGCCGAATCCGATAGCCCAGACTAGAACGCCAATCGACCCGATCGGTCTTCCAACCCATGTTTCGCAGAGACGACTCGCCCGCATCCTCTCGCCGAAAACCGGTTTTTCTGGTGGATGCCGAAGGGGATGATCGAGGCCGAAGCGAATCGAGAGACGAATGCGCGTTCGGCGGTGGAGCGCACCCTCGTCGAATTCACGTGCCTCGATCTCGGGCTTTCTTGGACCGGGGAAGATCGATCCCTCGTGTCTTTCCGTCGCCGTCGCGCCCGTCGTGCTCGCGATGGCGCTGGGAGCCCTCGCACGCGGGCGTTCGGTTCGATGCCGTTCTACGCTTCCTTCGGCGCGTCCTCAGCGGTTCGCCGCTCGAAGGGCCAAGGTTGGGGACGTGCGGAAACATGCGGGAGATGCGCACCCGAACGCCGATCTCGGGATCGCTCTTTCGACGAGCAGCGTCGAAGGTGCTCTGTGTTCGGAGGGTGCCCGCCGACTTCTCTCAGGCGTAGGCGGGGCGAGAACGCCGCGGGCAAGTTGCAACGCTTTGCGGGAACCGGCGAGCCCTCCGTTCGGCGCTCTTCCCGAGCGTCGTGGCAACGCTCACCGAGCAATGTCCGACTATGGACCGCGTTGCCGAGCTGGTGTTAGTGTACCTTTCCAAATCCATGGCGTTCACGTCGGGTCTCGTTCACAACGTGTTTTTTGTCAGGTGGGATCGCGTCAGCCCTGGCGACGCCAAGAAAGTGATCGAACAGGTTGCGATTGCGCGTGCGCGGGTGGACGGAGACATGGTCTACGTCGCCATCACACCCGCGGATCACGAACCCCCCGCTGAGGCGGAGCGTCGGGAGCTGGCGGACGCGCTCCCGAAGCTTCTGTCGTACTGCTCTTGCGTGCACCTCGTGATGGAGGGCAGCGGGTTCAAGCATGCGATCGTGCGGATGGTCGCCGCGGGCGTGTTTCTGGTGAGCGGGAAACGCGGGCAGGTCTCTCCGCACGACAGCGCCGCGGACGCGCTCGCCTCGTGCAATCACCTCGCGCGCCCCGCCTCGCAAATCCTCGCGGCCGCTCGGGAGATGAAGCTCATAGCCTAGAGTCACGAACGGTCGGGAACGCGCCGAATACTCGGAGAACGGCGTGCCCGCGTGGGGAGGGGCCCCGCCGAATTCACTTTGACTTCGGCGGGGAGGTGCCGCCCCTACGAAACAAGGCGAGGGCGCCGATCGGTCGAACCGATCGGCGCCCTCGCGTCGAGCCCGGAATGAAAGCGCCGCCGCCTCCCAACGACGGGAGTTCGGAAGCGAGCGCTCGCCCACGAGGCGCCGACGTCAGTGGGGGAGTCTGGGGGCGATGTCGTCACAAACCGAGAGGCCGCGAGGGCTGCCCTCGTCGAGGAATGCGAAGGCTTCGTTCCAAAACTGCTCGCGCACGGGCTCGAGGTGCAGCGAGTGGGCGCCGCCCTCGATCACGGCGAGACGACTCGGACCGCCGTACTCGCTCTGGAACGCCTCGACGTCGGCGAGCGTGGTGACCGGATCCGCCGTGCCCCAGAGCTGCAGGACCGGAGCCCGCCCGTTCTCGGCGGCGAAGAAGGGCAGATCGAAGCCTTCGAGCGTCGGACCGACTGCGTAGGTGCCGGGCATCGTCTCGAGCGCCCACGCCATCGCCGCGGGCTCGAGGCCCGAAAGCACGGGCGCGTAAAAGTCTGGTCCCGTCGTGATGTAGCCGCCGGGAAGCGATTCGAGGAAGGCCTTGAACTCCGGGGTGAACACGGCCGCGAGCTCGGGCGAGAACGCCTCGTACACGAACGCGCTGACGAGGATGCGGTTCACCGCGTGTTGCGTCTGCGGGCTGTCCTTGCCGCCCAGCGCGATGGCGATGCCGCCGCCGAGGCTCATTCCGAACAGGTCGACTCGCGGTACGGCGCGCTCGCTACGCACCCACTGCAACACTTTGCGCATCTGCGCGAGGCTCCGCTCTCCCGTGACCGTCTTTCCGTCCGCGGGGGTGGTGCTTTCTCCGTAGCCTTCGTAACTCACCGCGAACGCGAAGTACCCGCGCTCGGCAGCTCGGTGCAGGGCGTTGTAGCCGAGGTCCCCGTCCACGCGCGCATCGAAAATTTCGTTGGTCGCGAGCGTGGGTGGGATCATCAAGAGCGCCCGCCGAGGCACCCGAAGCACCGACCTGCCGGAGAACCGCTCGCGAACGTGCAGGCGAACGCCCTGCCCGACGTTCACGAAGTGCTCGAGCTGTCTCTTAACCACATCTCGGAGCCCAGGGACCGGCCTTCGACCCGGAATACGGTTTAATCTTTAAACAACAAAAACAATATATCCCACGTCAA
>QGUH01000079.1 GCA_003242355.1 Pseudomonadota bacterium | reverse complement strand
CCCGCGCCGTGGTCCGTTCGGTGGTGATCCAAACGAAATTCCAGGCCTGGCCCTGCGAAACCCAAGAGCAGACGGTCCAAACGAAGTTGGCGACCTGCGAGTCCGAAGAGCAGCAGGCAGCCGAGACGGAGACGACCGCACCGCACAACGACGTGCAGATGTGGAGTTGCACCGAGTACGGCAAGCCCACCTGCACCGATCAAGTCCAGACCGAAGCCGCTCCGCTCGACGACGACGTGCAGATGTGGAGCTGCACCGAGTACGGCAAGCCCACCTGCACCGATCAGGTCCAGTCGAAATGCGCCGCCTGCGAGGCCGAAGACCAAGAAAAGCTGGTTGACGGCGGCGCCGCCAAGAAGTCGGTGCAGGGCGCTGCCGTCTCGAAGACGCGCAGCCCGGCGGTCGTGCACGGCGCCGCGCGCGCCGGCCTGGTCGGCGCGAGCCAGCCCCTACCGCACGCCGCGCGCATTCAGGCGGCTTTCGGGCGCCACGACATCTCGCACGTCAAGACGTCGATCGGGGGCGCAGCGGCGAGCGCCAACGAACGGATGGGCGCCCTCGCCTACACGTCGGGCGATCGCATCGCGTTTCGGCAAACGCCCGACCTGCGCCTCGCGGCCCACGAAGCCGCGCACGTCGTTCAACAGCGCTCCGGGCTGAAGCTGCCCGACGGCGTCGGGCGCCCGGGCGATCGCTGGGAACGCCACGCGGACCAGGTCGCGGACGCCGTGGTCGGCGGTCGCTCGGCGGAGCCGTTGCTCGACGAGATCGCGCAGCCCGGAGAATCGTCGGCACGGGCACCCGTGCAGCATCAGCTCGTCTCGCCATCGGAGCGGCTGCGCGAAGAGGAACCGGCTCCGGTCGAACCACCGCCACCGCTCGCCTCCGCGCCCGCCGCGCCGACGCCAGAAGGAAAAGGCGAAGGTCCAGGCGAAGGCGGAGCGAGCGAGCAGGCCGAAGAGGAAACTCCCGCCGCGGAAGCCGCCGAAGAAGGACAACCGCAGGAGCAGCCCCCCGAAGGCGTGCAGGAGGGTGCCCCAGCACAGGGCAGCGGCGGAGGCGAGAGCGGTGGAGGACAACCCGAAGCGGGCGCCGGCTTCAACGCGAGCTGTTACGACGCCGCATCCCCTCCCCGAAACACCGATCAGGAGCCCAGCTCCGATCAACGCAGCAGCCGCCCACAGGAAGAAACGTCGGTCACGCAGCCTCCATGGGAAGACGAGGCCGACGAGTGCCAGGCGGAAGCCGCACTGGAACAAGGCGCCCCCGAGCTGATGACGCGCACGGAGTCGCTCGCGCAGCACGCACCGGGCGCCTCCGAGGCCGCGGCCGCGAGTGGGCAGGGCCCAGCCGAGCCATCCGCGGAGGGAGGCGGAGGAGGAGGTGAGCAACGGTCGAAGAGCCCCGAAGTCCGCGAGCTGTCCAATGCCGCGGACACGGCGGAGCAACAGGGCGCCGCGCAAGCGAGCTCCACGGAGGGAGCGATCGCCGAAGCCGAGGCGCAACGCACGGCCGCATGGACCGACTATTACGCGTCGCTCGCGACGCTGACGACTGCCAGCGCTCGTGTGCCGCAGCTCACCCAAGGCATCTCGTTCGGCGAGAGCGAACGGGGCGTTGCGGCGGCCCTTTCGGTGCGCGGGTTCATGGCGCGCATCGGCGAGAGCGTCGAAGGCGCGATCGCGTTCGCGCAAACGGAGGCGCCCGCGCGGGTCGGTGGCTTGGCCAGCGCCACGAACGCCAACATCGCCGCGACGATCGAGCTCGAGAAGGCTGCCATCTCCAGTCGCATCGCACAGGCGCGAACCGCGGCGCTCGCGGGCGCCGCGAGCGCGCGGGCCCACGTCGAAGCCGAATACGCGTCGAGCATGGCGGTCGTCGAAGCGGAGACCCTCGCGGCGATCCAGGCGCTCGACGCCGAGCACGTGGCCGCGATCGGTCAGATCCAAACGCTGGAGACCAACGGCCTCGACGACGTCAACGCTCGCTTTGCGCGCGGACGCCGGGAGCACGAGGACAAGGGCCCGGAGTACACGCGGCGCGCCGTCGCGAGAGCTCAGGAATACGTCAACGCTTACGAGCGCTGCCGAGCCGGCCCGGGCAACGACTACGTCACGAACCGGGAGGACGGTTTCTGGGACGGCTGCCTCACCGTGCGACGCGCGAAGGCGCAGCAAGACGCCGCGTGCAAGACGGCCGCGGGATACAAGGAGGGCTTCCTCCGCACGGCGAACAAGAAGGGCTACGACCTCCTCCCCTTACGCCGCCAATATCGCTGTGCCGTGATCTCCGGCGCCCGCCAGGTCACGGAAACACTCGACTCGACCCACGCCCAGCTCGTCTCCGGCCTCGAGAGCGCGCGGGCGCAAGCCATTCGAGGATTGGAGGCCGCGCGCACGCAAAACCTCTCCGCGATCGATGAGGCGCTCACCGCGACCCTGCGCGCATTGGCGGCCCAGGAACACACCCAGCGAAAAGCCGTCAACGACGCGGGCTACCTCAAGCAGCTCGCGGTCGAACGGGTGGCCCACACGGCGACCGCCGGCCTGGCCCGCGGCATCGGCTCGGCGATGGAGTCGCTCCACCGCGCGCTCGGCGACCTGCGCGAGCGCTTCGAACGGAACGGCGTTCCCGACCCGGTCGTGCTCGAGGCGTCGCTCACCAACATGGAAGCTTCCCTCGGGGGAGGCATGGGCACGCTGCTCGACAAGATGCAGGAGGGCGCGTCCAACGCGGAGCAGAGCCTCGCCGAGCTCGGCGCACAAGCGCTCGAAGCGCTCACCGGCATCACGGCCAGCAACGATCAAATCACCGCCGAAGCAGAAGCAGGATTCGCGAGCCAGATGCGTGGGCTCATGGCGGGCGCGACGCGCGCCTTCGCGGAGCTCACGAGCAAGCACGTCACGCAGTGTCAAACGACCTCCGCCCAAGGCGTCCAAACCCTGCAGGACGCGGTGGCCAAGTTCGAGGAGGCGCTCGGCACCATCGGCACCAAGGTCGACGAGGCCATCGCGAAGTCGCTCGAAGAGCTCGACCAACAACTGAGCGGTGATCTCGCCAAGCTCGACGCGAAGATCCAGTGGGAAGCGCACAAGGCCGCCAAGAAGGAACAGCCCGCGTGGAAGAGCGTCGTGGCGATCGTGCTCGTCGTGCTCGTCGTCATCGCGGCGGCCGTCATCAGCATCGTGACGTTGGGCGCGGGCGCGAGCTTGTTCGCCGTCATCCTCGTCGGCGCGATCGTGGGCGCAATCAGCGCCGGCCTCATCCAAATCATCAACAACTGGGCGTCCGGCGAGGAATGGCATGCCGGGGTCGGCCAGGCGATGATCATGGGCGCGATCGGCGGTGCGATCGGCGGCGCCATCGGCTTCGGTGCGGGCGGGCTCGCCGCTGCGGCGGGCTCGGCAGGCGCTCGCGCCGCCACGCAGCTCGCCATCACGGTGGGTGGCGACCTCGTCTCCGAGGCGATCACGCAAACGATCGGCTACGTCGCATTCGGGCAGGAGTTCAATTGGCAAGGCTTCTTGATGGCGGGCGCCATTTTCCGCGTCAGCTTCCGCCCCACGGCGCCCCGCCCCGCCACCCCGCACGCCCCCACGCCCCACGCCCCTGCGCCGCACGCCGCGGCGCCGCATCCGAGCGCCACTCCGCGCCCCGGCGGCCCCGAAGCGCCCAGCGCGCCGCGTCCCTCTGCTGGCGAAGGCGGCGCTCCGCGGCCGCCCGACACGACCGGCACACCGTCGCCTCGTCCCGAAGCCGGCGCGCCCGCACCCCGCCCCGAAGCCGCCGCCGCGGGCCGGCGCGCCGCCATCACCCAAGTCGCGGGCGGCGCGCTCGTCGGCTTCGGCTTGGAGGGCGCGATGGCCCTCCTCACGGGCAAACC
Organism: Pseudomonadota bacterium; assembly: GCA_003242355.1. Lineage (GTDB taxonomy): Bacteria > Myxococcota_A > Polyangia > Polyangiales > Polyangiaceae > PMG-095. The sequence continues at coordinate 5,494 of QGUH01000079.1, read as the reverse complement.
CTTCGATCTGAACCGCGCCGCGTCGATGGCCGCCGGCGCTGCCGTCGCTGCTCGCGCCTCCCGCCGCGCCGGGGCCGCGCACGCTGCGGACACTCCAGACCCCACGGCTCCGCGCTCCGCGCTCGATCGGTTCCGCAGTTTCGATCCGCTCGGCCTCGGCGACCGCGCCCAACGCGGCCTCGAGCGCCTCGGCCGCCGCATCGCCGGTCAACCCGCCGAACCCGAGATCGGCCCCGCGCGTCCGCGCACGGAGCCCGCGGAGGAAACGACTGCTCCGCGACGCGAGACCGAGGAGCCGACGCGTCAACCGTCACCGGACGAGGTCGAAGCGACCGCCGCGCGTCGCGCCGCGGAAACCGAACCCGAAGCTGCGCCCACGCGCCGCGCGCCGCCCGGCGAAGAGCCGGAGGGTACGACCTCGCGCCGCGCCCCTGGCGAAGAGGCGGAAGGCACGCCCCCGCTGCGCCAACCGGGTGAGGAACCTCCGCTCCCAGCGAAGCCTCCTCACCAACAACCCGACATCTCGGCGCCGACGTTGGGCAATCATCACGTCAGCATCCGCCGCGGTCCCAACGGGCCCGAGGCCTGGATCTGCTCGAGCGTGTGCGGTCGCGTCCGCAGTCGAATCGAAGACATTCTCCCCGACCTTCCCCCGACCAGCGCTTCTCGGCGCAAGCTGGAACGATTGCTGGCAGAGGTCGACGCTCTTCAGGCCAAGATCGACCGCGGTGAGCTCCCAAATCCTGCCGAGCAACAGGCAGAGGTCCGCCGCCTCGCCGAGCACCTCGACGAGATCGGCGCAACGGATCCCCGCATCGGCCGCCTTCTCGACCTGTCTCCGGTCGACGCGCCGCCTCCGGCAACAGACCCCGGCGGACGCGGCATTTATCACCTCGACGAAGCGCAGATGGCGGGTTTGTCACCGGCCGATCGGGATCGATTGCGCGCGCTGCAGAGCCGAATGCCCGCTTCGCCGCAGGAGCTCCAGGAGCTCGTCGACCTACGATTCAAAGCGACCGGTGGTCGCGACCAGAGACCCGGCACGCCGGAACACATGCTGCAGCGCTGGCTCGAATATCAAGGCGAGTGGAACTTCACGCGGTGGGCTGCCGGGCATCCTTCTCGCATGCGCAATTCCGAATTCGGCGTCGCGCGGGAAGCCGCATACGGCGCCGCTCTCGAGCGCGTAGGCGTCACCGACGCAGCCTCGAGCGTGGTCACCGTTGGCGGGCAGCGACGCCAAGTGGACTTGCTCATCGAAGGTGGCGCGCCGAACGGGCGCAATCACTATATCCAGATCAAGGCGGGCGATGAATCCCTCACCACGCGACCACGCCAGAGCGGCGGGTCCAGCCGCGGCGCGTCGTCCCTGTCGAACAAGGACGCACTGGCGGTAGATGCTCGGCTCGTGAACAACCGTCATCGAGTCACGTGGATCTTCGAAGGGGAAACGTCCGGACCACTGCTTCGGGAAGCCGTGCACGCCGGTGTCGAACCCGTGGTCCGGGTCTTCGGACCTCTCGGAGAAGCGCGTCAGATCTCGCTCATGCAGCGAGCCGGCATGACTCCGGACGAGATCGCTCGCGTTCGCTTCGTGCACGGCAACATCGACGACGTGATACAAACGGTGCTCTCGCGGCCCTGATGCGGCCTCGAGGAGACGAGCCATGATCCAGCCCTCGGACGAACATCTACCGGACCCCAGTGAGCTCGAACGCGAGCTTGCTCGGTTCGCTGCGCAGGTTCAGCAAAGCGACGGGGGAGACGCCCTCGATTTTTCGTATGTGGCGCTCGATCGCGTCGAGGCGTACCTCGGCTCCGCGCTAAAGTCAGGGACTCCGGACCGCAACGCACTCCTGAACGACGCGGCCTGGTACGTCGGCGAGACCCTCGCCCGGAATACTGGTGGCGTGTGGGCACTGCGACGGGATACGCAAGGTCGGAAGCGCCCTCACGTCACCCGCCTCCCGGAACTCGGGAAATATGCATTCTTGCCGAGCAGGGTGGTCAGTCATTTCGCGCGAGCGCAGCTCCCCCGCATTTTGCGCGATCGCACGGAAGTCTATGACATTCCGCATCGACGCCGGTTCATGGACCTCCTGCTGGCTTCCCGCGAACCTGAATTGGCAGCGCTCGACACGGACGTGCAGAACTTGTTGGGTGACGGCAAGAAGCTCGACCGGCAGCTCGCGTCGCTGGACCGAGTCGAAGAGGCGATCGCGCGCCTGATCGCCTCCCAAGCCCCGAACGCACGCGTCCGTGAGATGCAAGCGCGCGCGGTGCTTCACGTCGGCGAGGTGATGAAGGAGGCGCTCCCCGAAGCGAGCTGGCACATTTGTACCGAGCCAGAAAACGCCGCAATCGGCGAGCTCGTGATCGCGGACTTCGCTCCCATGGACGTCATTCGCTACATCACGCCGGGCGAACCTCCCGGCGTCCTGCGCAAGCGCGTCGAATTCGAGCTCAAGGCGAGGCTAGGATGATCACGGGGAGCTGGTACGTCTTCTGTAGCCGCGAAAAGCTCGCGCCGTTGACCGATTTTTCGGAGTCCTTCTCGAAGCTTCGCGGCGCCAGCATCACCGAGCTCGACAGGGAGTATGCGGAGCTCTCGATTCACGATGCCCTCACCGGGAACGACGCAAGAGTCCGGGTGTACGTCGATGAAGACGCACATGTTGCCGTCGAAGCGCGTCGTCTCGCCGCCGCGAATCCGGAAATCGACGCTCGCGACGCGCTCGCTACGGCAGACGTGCGCTACGCGATCGTTTGGGACTTGGTCCACAGCGATGAAACCTATAACGCCAGGGCGTTCATCGCGGAAGTGCTCGAGCGGGCGACGGGCGGGACGATTTACGACGTCACCGAGGGGCGATTCGTGTGATGAACGCGACCGCGCTCCTCCGTGAGCACATCGACCAGCAACGCACGGTGCGTTCACTTCCGCTCGCGGGGGCCAACTTGCGGGGTGCCCAGCTCGGTCGGCTGCGCGCCGACGGGCTCGATCTCGAGGGCGCCGATCTCTCGGAGGCGTCGCTGCCCGACTCCCGCTGGACCGGCTGCGTCCTGCGACGGGCCACGCTCGAGGGCACGGATTTCACGAACGCGACGCTGCGCTTGTGCGATCTCGACGGCGCGTCCGCCCGGGGTGCGGTGTTCGAAAAGGCGCGTGTCGAGAACTGTACCGCGCGCGGCGCTCGCCTCGACGACGCCAATCTCCGGGGCGCGGTTCTCACCGACACCGATTTCTCACGCGCGAGTCTCTGCCGCGCGAACCTCGAAGGCGCCGCCGCCTCGGGAGTCATCCTGCGCGGCGCGGACTTGTGGGATGCGAACCTGGCCGGCGCCGATCTGACCGACGCGGACCTACGCGGCGCGGATTTGACCGGCGCAAACCTCGAAGGGGCCATCTTGCACGGTGCGGACTTGCGCGGCGCGATCGGCGCCCCTGCCACGGCCCAGGAACAGCCCTCCCCCGAAGACATCCCCGCGGCGTTCCTGCCCCTCGCCGAAACCATGACGCCGATCGTGCGCCAGATTCTGCAAACGGCAGGTCAATCCGGCACGGTCGATGCGGCGATGGCAGCACGGCTTCTGGAAACGCTCGAAGCCCGATCGCCGCAGGCCGCTCTGCCGCCCGAAACGCTCACGGCCGTCACGCGCGTCATGAGCGAGCTCGGCACGACGACGCTGCCTGCGCTCTTCGCGGCACTAAAGCAGCGCGACGGCGAGCCACCAGCCGAGGTGAAGGAATTGCTCCGACGCCTCGCCGAGGCGCTCCAGATGCCCGAAGGAGGAACCACGGAAGATCTCCTCCAGAAAATGACCGGAAGGCGGAGCTGAGCCTTGTCTCGGACTCGAGCGACAAACGGTTGAGAACGCACGGAACCATGCGGAAAACGGCGTCGGGCAGAGTGCCCGCGTGGGGAGGAGCTCCGCCGAATTCACTTTGATTCACTTCGCCGGGGCGGCGCGTGCCGCCTCTCCGAAACGAGGCTAGAACGCCGACCGGTCAAACCGATCAGCGGTCTATTGCGCCGATCATGAGGTGAGGTCAATTCCCGAACGCAGGTTCCAGCCTATCCTGCTGCAATCGCCTCCGGGAACGTTGTTCGCATCCGATTTCCGGTGCACTGATCTGATTTGCCGTGCACTTAGTCGTAGAGTGCGGGAGCTTTCCGCTCCGTAGGCCGAGCGCTGTGAAACGGACGTTCTTCGAGCCGCGGGCTGGTCGCGGCGCGGGCGCGCCAGGGGTGGGCGAAGCCGAGGATGGAGTCGCGGAGTTGGTGGGCGATCTGGGGGTCGCGGCCGTGGCGTTTCCAGGCAGCGATGGCGGAGCGGAAGGCAGCGACGTGGCGTTGATGGGAGGAGCCCGCGAGGTGGGCGGAGAGGGAGAAGAGGGTGAGCTCGCCGTCGGCGACGTCCAGGAACCATGCGGCATCGTCGACGCTGGCTGGCTCGGCGGCGCGCAGGAAGGTTTGCAGGGTGTCGAGCGCCACTGTCGTGTCGGCGCCGTGATCGGGCGCATTCGCGGCGACGACCTGGGCGATGAGCAGCAAGGAGTGGTAGAGGGCCAGCCGCGCGCGGACGAGGTCGGGCGTGCCGTGGCCGGCTGCATCGGCGAGTAGCTCGCGACGCGCTTCGGAGAGACCGATCCGGGCTGCGAAGCAGACGCCGTGGAGCAGGTCGTCCGGAGAGCCCGAATCCAGCCGGCGAATGAGCTGGACTGCGCGCTCGCGAATGAGCTCGAGGGCGTGGTGTGGGGCGCCGTCGGCGGTGGCAGGCGCGGCGAGCGACACCTGGATCAGCGCGAGCCTCAGGTGCGTCGCTTGGAGACCCGTGCCGTGCCATCCATCGGCGCGACGGAGTCTCGTCGTGCGTGGGGTCGGTGGAGCAGTCGAAGTCATGGGGCGCGAACACAGCAAAGGGCGGGCCAGCCCGCCATCTACGGATTTCGGTCGTCTGCGCGCGAGGCGTACCGAGCGTGACTCGATTCGAGACGAGATCGAATCTCGCGGAGAGACACGCCGAACGAAGGAAGTCCGGAAATGGCGACGCTCGTGAGTGCACGCATTTGCACCATCGCGAGCAGCGGATTGCACTCCGCCGTTCGTTCGTCGCGGAAAACACTCAGAAATTCGGCGGCACGGAGCGTGCTGATTCGCGCGACCATGAACGCCATTGTCGACCCCATCACGTTCGTTGGCTCATCGGGATTTCATGGACGAGACCACGAGCTCTCGCTCGCCGTCGACGTCGCGCGCGACGCGTTCCTCGGTCACGCGAGCGGAGTGCTACAAATCGTGGGACCACGCGGCAGTGGAAAGAGCCGTTTCGTGGACAAGCTGCTCTCGCGAATCGGCGCGCTCGGCGTCACCGCGCCCCGGATCCTGCGCGCCGGGTTGGGCGGCGACGGCTCGCTCGATCCCATCGCCAAGATTCTGCGCCGCCGCTTTCGAATCGACGATCGCGACGACGAGGATCTCGTATCCTGGCT
>QGUH01000078.1 GCA_003242355.1 Pseudomonadota bacterium | reverse complement strand
CGTGCCCCGGTTTCGACCACGAGCATCGAGCGACCCAACGTCCCGGGGCGTCGTTCCGCTGGCGACCCGGCACTCCCCCAGGGATCGGCCGAATCACTTCCCTCGCCCTCCGACGGACAAACCTCGAGCGCGGCAGGACTCGCCGTGATGCTGAGCAGCGCCTGCTCGGCCCGTGCCGGCGTCGCGCCGAGGCCGACCGCGACGGCGGCCAAAAGCGGCGCAACTCCGGTACGCACGGGGTGGCTCAAGGCTCCTCCCAGGAAACGCGCGTGGAGATCCGGTTTACCCCCTTCGGAGTCGGGTCGACCCTCGCGCTCGGCTGCCCTTCCGCGCGAAGACCTGCGCGCGATTGTTCTCCGGACGACGCGCCAATGATAGCCATGGTCAACCATCACCGAGTACCAAAGCCGCCGTCGTCTTGCGAGGGTTTCGCGGCCGTCGGTTGCGAAGAGGCCCCCGGTTGCACCGTGACTTCGAGCACTTTGCGGCCGTCAGTTCCGAGGCGACTCCGGGTGCACGGTGGCTTCCCAAACTTCGCGGCTATCGCTTGCGAGGCGATCCCGCTTGCACGGTAACTTCCAGGATTTCGCGGCTATCGCTTGCGAGGCGACCCCGGGTGCACGGTGACTTCGACGTCGTCGTCCTTCCAGATCACGAGAAAACCGAGCGTGCCGCCGGCGAGCAGGCCGCCACTCGTCCAAACGAGCGTGTCGTTCTTTCGCAGGAGACCAATGGGCAGGAGGACCGCGCCGACCGTGGCCGGCAGCAGGAACCAGCCGGCCGCCTCCTGCCGGCCTCGGTGCGACTCGTGGCGGATGGTGACGTCGGTGCTCTCGCGAACGAGCACTTGGTCCCGCCAGACGTTCCCGTTCCTTCCGGGCTCGAAGAGCTCGAAGCGGTGCAGACCGGGGGTGACGCGGACCTCGCAAGGCGTTCGGCACGTCGCCGCCTCGTCCGTCCGCAGCTCGAGATTCGCGGGCGTCGTCCGGAAGCGCACCTCGACGGGTGGTGAGGGCTGGCGCTGGCGCACGAGATCCACCGTGATGCCTCGGATGGGCAGGCACTCGTCTTCGCCCGTGGCCTGCTTGCAGAGCTCGGAAATCGCGAATCGGCGCGGCTCGTGACTGCCGTCACCGCTCTCGAAATCGACGACGCAGCTCTTCCCCCACGTCCCGCTATCCACGTACTCGAACTTGCCGTCCGGGCCCGAAATCGCGAGAACGCGCGCTCCTTCGTCCGGGTCGGTAACCGTCATCCCGGCGCGCGCCCCACACGTCATCTTCACGACCGCCCCGGGCAGCGGACGCACCTCGCTCGACACCGACGCATCTCCACCCGGAGAAACACTGCGGGCGCTTCCGGGAAGCATCCGCGCTTCGCTGGACTCGGACGCGCCTCCGCCGGATGGAACGCTGCGCGCACTTCCGGCGAGCGGCACCTCGCTCGGCGCGGCTGCGCCTCTGTCCGGAGGAACGCTGCGAACGGTCCCGGAGAGCGTGCGGATCGGGTCGCAGGCCGAGAGAGCGACGACCATCGCAAGCGCTTCCGCCACGTGGAGCCGAGCCTGAGCTCCGCGAAATCCGCTTGCGCGCTCTGCGCACGACGGGGCTTGCGCGACACAGCCCCGCGTCACGTTCGTGCGTTCGACCTCGGGTATCGGCTGGCAGCGACTCCACTCCATTCGCGCATCCATGAATCTCGTCCTCGTCATGGTCACATCGGACGCGACGAAACGGAAGCTGCCCCACACGGTGCTCGGCGTTTCCCGTCGCGGGCACCCGCCCGTCCTCGGCGGCTTCGCCGCCTGCGATTGTTGCCCCGCGCATTGTGCGGCGTCGTCCGTCGCGGGCACCCGCCCGTCCTCGGCGGCTTCGCCGCGTCCAGGCGCTCTCCCGAGGCACGCGCGAGCCACGCGCGCGCCCGTTCCGGGATTTCTCGCTGCTGCGGGCCAAAGGAGGCTGCCTCGCGTTCGATGCGTTCGACCAGCGCGCTCCGCCGTTCGGCGAGCTCGCGCTGCGCGCGGCGAAAAGAGAGGACCGTGGCACCTATCACGAGGCTCAGTCCCGCGACGATGGCGAGCCGCAGGAGGGAAACGGATCGCGCCTCGAGGCGGGCCGGTGACCAGAACGGTGCTCGCGAACGCGTCCGTGACGAGATCGCACGGAACCGGCGTGAAGCCGCTCGCCAACAAGAGCGGATTGAACAGACCCCGAATCACGCGCGGCTGCTCGGGACCGACGAGCTCCGGCAGGCACACGGCGAGGCCCGCCTCCGCGGCGCGATCGCGGAACCCGAGCGCACCGAAGTAAAACTCGAGGTCGGCGAGCAACGGAACGAGCGCGAGCACCACGTCGTCGAGGCCCGAGAACACCGCGTCCAGAAGGCGCGCCATGACCTCCGCCTGCCCGAAGCGAAAGCCCCGAACGAACATCTCGAGCTGCGCGAGCCAGCGGCGCACCGGAGAATTCGCGAAGGGGTTGCTCGAGTTCTCCCGGACCTGCACGACGTGAAAGCCGCGAACGCGCCCGTCCGCCCCGATGCCGAGCTTCACCGTCACGCTGGCGAGCCCGGCATCGTAGCTCAGCAGATCCGCGAGCCACCAGTAGGGCTCGCTCTGCTGCACGCCGAACGCGAACTCGCTTTTTCAGCCGAACCTCGCTGAAGCGAGGTCTTCTGAGATTCCCTGAGCTTCCAACACACCCCGCTCCACCAAGCCGATCAATCGGCGGACGTGAAGCGCTACGTGCGCGTCGTCCGCGATCGGAAAGCCGCCTGCCTCCAGAGAATCCACGACGACACGCGCCGATTTGAGCCACGAGCTCCGCGTGCAACGCACCAGGGTCTGGTCGATCAGAAGGAGACCTCGAGCTCCGAGCTGCTCTGCCAATGCTGCTTCGTGCTCATCGGGCGTCTCGGGAAGCTCATCGTCATCGTCGAGGAGCAACATGCTGAAAAGGGCTATCATACACGCCGTGCGGCGAGAGAGCCTTGCTTCGGCTTTGACGTGGGGGGTGGATGTGAGAGCATTTGGGGGTGGCCGAGGCTGCGGAAGCTTTGATTGCGGATGACCAGGACGACGTCCTCGTCGCGTTGCGCCTGCTGCTCAAGGAGAAGAACGTGCGGGCGGCATGCGCGCGGTCCCCGGCAGAGGTGTTGGCGCAGCTGCAGCGACGCCGGTTCGACGTGTTGCTGCTCGATTTGAACTACACACGGGGGGCGACGAGCGGCGACGAAGGGATGGATTTGCTCACGCGGGTTCGGCAGCTCGATCCCGACTTGCCGGTGATCGTCATCACGGCGTGGGGCACGATTCCGACCGCGGTCACGGCGATTCAGGAGGGGGCGCGGGCGTTCGTCGAGAAGCCGTGGGACAATCGCGCGCTGCTCGACACGGTGACGAGTCAGATCGCGCTCGGGCGCGCGCTTCGACACGCCACGGAGCTGCGGCAGGAGGCGCTGCGACTCAAAACGGGGAGCCTCGTTCCGCCGCTGATCGGCAGCTCTCCGGCAATGCAGTCGGTGTTTCGGCTGCTCGCCAAGATCGCGCCATCGGAAGCGACCGTGCTCATCACCGGAGAGCACGGCACGGGCAAGGAGGTCGTCGCGCGGCATCTGCACGCGGCCTCGCCGCGGGCGGAGCGACCGTTCGTCGCGGTCAACGCGGGCGGCTTTGCGGACGGCGTGTTCGACAGTGAGCTGTTCGGGCACGTGCGCGGTGCGTTCACGGACGCCAAGTCCGATCGCAAGGGCGCCTTCGTCACGGCGCACACCGGCACGCTGTTCCTCGACGAAATCGGCAACATGCCGCTCGCACAGCAAGCCAAGCTGCTGCGCGTGCTGCAAACGCGCGAGGTCGTGCCCGTCGGCGCGAGCACGCCGCGCCCGGTGGACGTGCGCGTGATCGCGGCGACGAACGTCGACCTCTCCGAGGAAGTGCGCGCGGGACGCTTTCGCGAAGACCTTCTCTATCGGATCAACACGCTCGAGCTCCGCTTGCCGCCGCTCCGCGAACGGGAGGCCGACATCGTCGAGCTGGCCACGTATTTCCTGAAGCGTGCGTCGGAACGCGCCGGAGTCGACTACCAGCTCCATCCCGACGCCTTGCAGCGCCTGCTCCAGCACTCGTGGCCGGGAAACGTGCGCGAGCTCGAGCACACGATCGAACGCGCCGTGTTGCTCGCCGAAAGCGCGGAGATCCGTGCGGCGGACCTGTGCCTCCCCACGCACGAGCCGCCGGAAACGCTCCGCGGAACGCTCACGCTGCACGAAGGAGAGCGGCTCCTCATCCAACAGGCCCTCGAACGCGCCAACGGCAACATCAGTCAGGCCGCGGGCGAGCTCGGCATCAGTCGCGCTTCCCTCTACCGCAGGTTGCAGCGCCACGGTCTCTTGCCCCCGGGTCGCTGACGTGTGGCGCTCGCTCGGGCACGTTCACCAAGCGCTGACGATCACCGCGGTCCTGGCGGGTGTGCCGCTGGTTCTGGCGTGGCTCGGTCCTTCGCTTCGCCTCACGCCGAGCGACGGCTCGTGGTACCTGCTCTGCGGCGTTGCGACGGCCGCGTCGATTTTCGGGCTGTGGAAGCTGAAGGATCGCCTGTCCGCACCGCTCAACACCGCGGCCAACCTCGTCGCGGCCATTCGCGAGGGCAACTACTCGCTGCGCGGCGTCGAACGGCGCTTCGACGACGCCGGCGATCTGCTCATCGGCGAGATCAATGCCTTGACCGACGAGCTCCGGAGCCAGCGCGTGGGGCGCGCCGAAGCGAGCGAGCTGCTCGAGAAGGTGATGACCGAGATCGACACGGCGGTCTTGGCGCTCGACGAAACGGGCTCGATCGTCCTCTGCAATCCCGCGGCCGCGCGCCTGTTGAGCGACGAGGGGCGCTCGCTCGTCGGCGCGAAGGCGCAGTCCCTCCCGCTCCCCATTCCGCCGCCGGGTGCAGCACAGCGGGTGGACGTCGACTTACCCGGAGCGCGCGGGCCGTTCGAGGTCCGCACGCAGCCGTTCCGCTATCGCGCCCGCGAGCACACCCTGCTCGTGATCCTCGCGGTCGGGCGACTGCTCCGCGACGAGGAGCGCCGCGCGCACCGCGACATCATTCGAGTCCTGAGCCACGAAATCAACAACTCGTTGGCTCCCATCCGCTCCCTCGCCGTGCGGCTCCAGGATCTTTCGGCGCGCCTCAAGTCCCTGCCCGAAACGTCCGCGCTCGGCGCCGATGTCTCGGCGCGCCTCGAGTCCCTGCCCGAAACGTCCGCGCTCGGCGCCGACGCCGCGACGCACCTCGAGTCCCTGCCCAAGGGGCTCGCGCTCAGCCCCGGGGATTACAGAGAAATCCTGGACGACATCGACACCGGCCTGGCCGTCATCGCGCGCCGCTCGGGTCACCTCGCGCGATTCATGGCGGGGTATGCACAACTCGCGCGCCTTCCCGAGTCGCACGTGCGCCCCATGAACGTGCGCGCGTGGATCGAACGCACCGTGCGCTTGCTCGAGCCGCGCGCGCCGGTGATCGACGCGGGGCCCGATCTCGTCATCCTCGGTGACGAGGCCTTGCTCGATCAGGTGCTCGTGAACGTCTTCAAGAACGCCTACGAAGCCGTCGAGGGGCACGCGAACCACGCTCTGCTCGACGCATACGTCGAGGTGCATCCGCACGCTGCGAGCGAAAATCACGTCGAAGTGCATGCGAACGCTTCCGCGGGCGAGCCGCGCGTCGAAAAACACGCGAACGCCGCCGCGAAGGCACCCCCAGTGCGCATCTCTTGGTCCGTGTCGAAGGAGCTCGTCGTCATTACCGTCGAAGACCGAGGCCCGGGTCTCCCCGAAGGCTTGGACCCCTTCCTGCCGTCCGTAACGACCAAGGAAAACGGAACGGGCATCGGCCTCGCCCTCAGTCGCGAGATCGCGGAAGCCCACGGTGGCCGTCTCGAGCTCGCCAATCACCCGGAACGGCGCGGCTGCGTTGCGCGGCTTTCCCTGCCCATCGCGCCGAATCTTTGACTGCCGGGGCGGCGCGTGCGATCTGCGGCTCGCAACGAGCTCAGAACGCGCACGTCCGTGCGTGTGCGTCGCTCAGTTCCTTGCAGCTACTCCGAGACGCGTCGAATCGATCCGGATGGTAAGGAGCCAAGAAGTACTCGATTTCGGCGTTGCAGCGCCGCGAATGGACGGCTTCTTCGAGGCAGCCTGCCGCCAACTCGAATGATAAGTTCGTCCAGCGCTGAACGACACAGTCGTCGAAGTCTCTATAGGGCAGCCTCAAGTCGTACTCGGCACACGAGCACGAGACCGCCGCGCACTGCGAGTAACACACCCACCGTCCCGGCGTCTTCGGCGTTGACGGCGGTGGAGCTTGCGCAGGAGGGACGGGCGGAGCCTTGTTCGGGCAGCGCTCGAAGTGTTCGGATCCGAACAGGGTGTCCGAAAAAGAACACGAGTAGGCAGCACCGGGCTCCAAACCCTCCGCCTTGCCCGGAGGGGCCCATGCCCGCAACTCACGACGATTCCCGCTGACCTTGGCGAATTGGAGCCGTTTCTGCGAGTCGGGCCCGTCGCGCCCCCAATGCGCAACTTCCGCGCCGAGTCCCCGCTCGGAGTTGGCACGGTTGGCGCATTGGCGACGCCCAGCTCGGGATGGATCGGCCGCTTCCAAAACGCCGGCACCTTTGGCCGCTGGCCTTCGCCGTGGTCGGGGCGGCGATCGTAACGCTCGCGCTCGTTCGCGCGCGGGCAACCGTGCCGTCCATCGCGCGCAAGGAGCTGCTGTTGGACCAGGTGAAGCGCGACGACGTCGTGCGCTTGGTGACGGGTCCCGGGCGGCTCGTTCCGACGGAGGTGCGGTGGATCACGGCAACGCACCGGGCGCGCGTGGAACGGGTGTTGGTGCGGTCCGGCGATCGCGTCACGACCGGGCAAGTCGTGGCGGTGCTGCGCAACCCCGAGATGGATCTGGCGCTGCTCGAGGCGGAGCGACAGCTCGCGCTCGCGAGCGTCGAAGTAGCAGGGCTGCGCCGACAGCTCGACCAGCAGGCAGATCGCCTCGAAATGGCCCGCACCACGCTCGGCACGCAGCACGAGCGTGCACGGCGCGATCTCGAGCGCGCCGTGGCGCTGCACGGCGAAAGCCTCGTCACGGAGAGCGAGCTCGAACGCGCCCGCAGCACCGAAGAAGAGCTGCGCCATCGACTGGCGCTGACCGAACGGCAACTCGAACGGGAACGTCGACGACGCTCCTCCGACCTTACTCCCGCGCACGACTTGGAAAAGGCCATGCGCCGCATCGTCGAGCACTCGCGCACGCAGCTCGAAGCGCTCACGGTTCGTGCGGAAGCCAGCGGCGTCGTCCAACTCGTCAGCATCGAGCCCGGTCAATGGGTCGAGTCGGGATTCGTGCTGGCGAAGCTCATCGTCTCGGAGGAACTGAAGGCCGAGCTGCACATCGACGAGCTCCAGGCTCGGGACGTGGCGCTCGATCAAGTCGCGCACGTCGCCGCGGGGAGCGCGCGGTTGCGGGGTCGCGTCTCGCAAATCCATCCGAGCGCCTCTCAGGGCACGGTCGTGGTCGAGGTGAGGCTCGCGGAGTCGGCGCCGGGGCTGCGCCCGGACCAGCGCATCAGCGGCGAAATCGAGGTCCGCCGCTACGCGCAGGCCCTGACGCTGAAAGCCCCGCCCCAGGTGACGCGTCCCGGGCTGTATTCGGTCTTCAAGATGGTCGGTCCCGACGCGCTCGTGCGCACCAACGCACGCCTGGTGCCCGCGGCGGCCGACCGGGTCATCGTTCAGAACGGATTGGCAGAAGGCGATCGCGTGGTGGTCGGCGACCTCGAACGGTTCAAAGACGTCGAACGCCTCGCCGTCGAATGAGATGCGACGAGGCGCCCACAATGACGGCGCCGCCCCGCCCCCGGGCTTCGGTAGCGGGCACACGGGAAGGATACGGTCCACGATGATGAGCACGGCAATCGCAGCATCTCCGACGGAGCGAACGGCAGACCGCCGCGAAACGGTCCTGAGACTCGAAGGCATCACCAAGGTCTACCGAGCCGCCGACATCGAGACGATCGCGCTCCAGGGGATACACCTCACCGTCGCGTCCGGTGACTTCGTCGCCATCGAAGGCCCTTCCGGGTCGGGCAAGACGACGCTGCTCTCGGTGCTGGGCTTGCTCGAACAGGCGAGCAGCGGCCGCTACTCGTTCTGTGGGGAGGACGTGTCCCGCCTTTCTCCGCGCGAGCGCGCGCGACGGCGCAACCGCGATATCGGCTTCGTTTTCCAAGACTTCAGCCTGATCGGCGATCTCACCGTCGCCGAGAACGTCGAGCTGCCGCTGCTCTACGGCAAGGTCGCCAAGGCGGAACGGCGCGCCCGCGTCGAGCGCGCGTTGGAACGCGTCGGCATGACCCACCGGAAGAACCATTACCCGAGCCAACTCTCGGGCGGACAGCAACAACGGGTGGCGGTGGCCCGCGCGGTCGTCAGTCAGCCGAAAATCCTGCTCGCCGACGAGCCCACGGGGAACCTCGACTCGAAGAATGGGGCCGCCATCATGGACCTTTTGCTCTCTCTGCACCAGGCAGGGACGACCATTCTGATGGTGTCCCACAATCCCGCGTTCAGCAGATTGGCCGAGCGCGTGCTCCAGTTGAACGACGGGCAGATCACGGGCGAAGACCGCATCGCGCCGGGAAGTGTGGGGCGTTGAGCATGGATTTCCTCCGAGGAGTGCAGTTCGCCCTGCGCACGCTGACGCGCTATCCGGGGACCCACGCAGCATCCGTTCTGATTCTGAGCCTCGCCATCGGCACGGTCGTCGCGATTCTGAGCATCGTCGACGAGATCTTGTGGTCGCCGACGCGCGGCATCGAAGCTCCCGAACGGACCGTGCAGCTCTTCGCCGTTCCCGAAAAAGGAGCGGTGGACACGAATCGCGACGTGTTGCGCCTTCCGAACGTCGTCCACGTCCAGGAGCACGCCGTCGCCTTCGAAACCGTCGCGTGGCTGACCTTCGCCCGGCGCGCCCTGTTCGCCGGAGACGAGCCGGAGGAGATCGTCGGGCGCGCCGTGAGCGGCAGCTTTTTCCCGCTGATGCGCACGCGCGCGGTGCTCGGCAGATTGATCGAGCCGCAGGATACCGTGCCCGGCGCCGCTCCCGTGGTCGTGCTCGGTGAGGAGCTCTGGGCGCGACGATACGGCAGAGCTCCGAATATCGTCGGAAGCTCACTGACGTTGGACGGCGTCGAGCATCGCGTCGTGGGCATCGCTCCCCAGGGCTTTCTCTCCCCGTTCGGCGGCGTCGCCAACGGCGCGCAGCACGCCGCCCGGGCCGGGGGGGCGCGGGCGATCGGGACCCTTTCGGCGCGGGCTTCGCCCCCTTGAAC
>QGUH01000947.1 GCA_003242355.1 Pseudomonadota bacterium | reverse complement strand
CGAGGTCCGGGCGATGCGCCCGTTCCATCCACCATTTGCCCACGCGCTTCTGGAGCAGCACCCGTTGGTCGGGCGAAAGCTCCGGATTTTGCGCGGCCTCGCCGAGCGTTTCGAGCACCTCTTGCCACCGCTCGAGGTTCGCGCCGGCCAGGCGCTGGATTTCGTTGGACCATTCGGCGCGCCCTGGGTCTTCGGCGAACGCCTGGGTGAAAGCGACGAGCGCCTGCTCCTTGTCGTCGAGATCGCGCAAGTAAATGCGACCGATTTCGGCGAACGTCGCTGCCTTCTCGCTCCCGCTGCCGACGCGCTCGGCGCGCGCGAGCAAGACCTCGATCGCTTCCTCGTATTTGCCGAGTCGCCGCCGGAGCTCGACGAGGCCCCGCAGGGCGATCTCGTCGTCTTGCGCGATCTCGAGCAGCTTGCCGTAGAACTCCTCCGCGCGCGCTCGTGTCTCGGGCCAGGCGGCGGCCACCCGCGCCGCACGGAAAAGGAGGCTCCGGCGTTGCTCGAGGTGCTCGGAGCGATCTTTGAGCAGATTGGACGCGGTGTAGAGCACCCCGACGATGCGCTCGGCGAGCTCGGGCGTCTCCGCTGCGGATTCGAGAGCCAGCGCGGTCGCTTCGTCGGTCGGCGTGCGTGCGAGCGTCGCGACCAGCGTGTCGACGTCCTCCGGGCGGAGCGTGCGCCGCGAAGGGACGCGCACGCGAGACACCTCGGCGAACGCTTCGAGCGCTGCCTCGGCATCGAGGGGCCGGCGGCTCGGCTCCTTCTCGAGCAGGCGCAGCACGAAGGCGTCGAGATCCGGGCCGATGCCCCGACCCGGAGCCGCTTGGCTCGGCGGCGTCGGCGCCTGGGAGACGTGCCCGAAGGCGGCTTCGATCGCGTTCGTCCCGAAGGGCGGGCTGCCCGTCAGCATTTCGTAGAGCAGCGCGCCGATCGAGTAGAGGTCGCTTTGGGGTGTGGACGGGAGACCCCGAACTTGTTCCGGGGCGACGGTGCGGGGGGAGCCGACCGTGGCGAAGAGCTCGGTGCGCCCGTTGTCGAGTCGCGGCCGCGAGCGCAGCCGATCGGAGCCCACGTCGAGCAGGACGGCAGCGAGCTCGCCGTCGGAAGACCTCGAGACGAGCACATTTTCCGGTCGCACGTCGCCGTGCGCGATCCGCCGTGCATGCAGCGCAGAGAGCGCCTCGAGGATGGCTCGGGCCAGTGCGGTCGCTTCTTCCACGGGGAGCGGGCCGTGATCCCGAAGGTGCTCCGAGAGCGAAAGGCCCGCGACGTGCTCGTGCGCCACGTACACCCGGCCCTGGATCGTGCCGACCTCGAGCCCACGCGGCAGGCCCGGATGCTCGATCGTTGCGGCCAAGCGCACCACGGTCATGAAGCGGTGGACGCCGCGCTGATCGCGCGTGGCCTCGTGGCGCAGAATGCGAATGCGATGGGGGACTCCACCGCGGTCTCCCGTGTAGCTCCGAGCGAGGCGGCCCTCCCCGAGCTTTCTGAGATCCGTGAACGGGCCGAAGGCTTCCCCGGGCGCAATCTCGGGATCGAGAGAGAAGCCCGTCCTGCGAATCTCGTGGACTGCGGGAGCGACGTCGTCGCGAGTGGCGAGCAAGACGTCGCAGAGCGCTTCGACGGCGTCGTGCTCGAGGCAGTGCGCGGTCAGTGCGCCCGCAAACGACGCTTTCGCGGCCGTCCCGCCCACCTGCTCCAGCTCGAATCCCAGGATATCGCGGGCCAACTGCAAGAGCTCTTCGAGGTCGAACAAGCGCTCGAGCTCGGCGCGCAGAATATCGGTCTCCTTCATGGTCCTCGTGGCGCGGCCGTGCCCTGGGGTAGAGGCCGCGATTGGGCCGAACCATACCGCTATCTCGAGCGCGAATCTCGACCGGAACGGCCCCTCCGAGCCTGACTCGCGGGGCCCGTCTCGGTCCGGATTTCTGGACGATTGCCTGGGGCCCCGGCATTCTCGCGGTGACGATGCGTTCCGGGCTCTCGGTTGCACAACGCCTGCTCCCCATTGCGGTGCTCCTCGTCGCCGTTTCGTCCGTTCCCATCATGATTTTTTCGCCGGACGGCCTCGCCCGGCTCGAGCGTCTCGAACAGGAAAAGCTTCGGATCGACGAGGAGATCTCGCGTGCGTCGGCCGAGATCCGCGCCCTGCGCGCCCAGATCGAGCGAATGCGAACCGATCCCGCGACCATCGAGGAAGCCGCACGGGACGAGCTCGGCCTGGTGCGCCAGACCGAGGTCGTCTTCCAGTTCAGCCGCCGCTGACCCGCGCGGCCGCGCCCCGCCGCGAGGGGCGGCGAGGTTCCTCCCCAGAGGGGGGCTCTTTTAACAATCTCGGGGCCACCGGACCGGACCTAGAACTGGTAGGCGTCTTTTGCTTGTAAAAAAAAAAACTCCACAAACACACAAAGACGA
>QGUH01000946.1 GCA_003242355.1 Pseudomonadota bacterium | reverse complement strand
CGCCGCCGCCCGATGCGTCGAGCATGGAGCGGGAGATGTCGAGCATGAGATAGATGTCGAGCGGCGCGGGCACGGCAGGCGTCGTTTCGCTCGCGCACGCCTGAACCGGCGGCGGGGCCCCGCCGGTGCCAATCATCACGGGCGGCGCGGTGGTCGTTCCCCCCGTCGGCGGCGGAGGCGGCTGCGAGGTCCCGCCCCCCTGCCCTCCTCCCGGGCTCGGATCGTTCGGGGCGCCCTTGCGCCCGGACGCCGGATCTTCCGGGGAGCACGCGGCCACGACGAACCCGGTGAGCGTCAACCCGGAGATCACCCGCCACAGCGCGCGCGCACTGGCGGTCATCCGCAGGGGGAGGCCCGCTGAAATTCTCATGGGCGCTATCAAACCACGCCGGTTGGGGTCGGGAAAGGTCGAGCCCGACTCCATTCGTTGGAGCGCGCGTCTCGGATTGAGCGCCCTGCGAGACCGTGAGTGGAAAATTCGTCTTTCCAATCGGGTCGCTGTTTCGCTCAACGGATACGGGTGGTCAAGTCGAGCGCCAAAAGCTACTCTCGGTCGCACTATGCGTGTTTTCGGGCGGAGCACCCGATGGCTCGTCAACTCCTCGTGGCTCGTGCTGCTCGCGTGCAGTAGCGGTGCGCCGGAACGGCATCCCCCGCGAAACACCGAGCCGAGCGGAACGGGGGGCGTGTCGGGCACGGGCTCGGGGGGTGCTGGTGGAAACGCGGCCACCTCCGGCGACTCGGGCGGGTCCCCGGCAGAGACCGGCGGCACTCCGGGTGCGGGCGGTATGGATCCGGCAGGCGGCTCTGCCGGCGAGGGCTCACCGGCGGGAACGGGCGCGACGAGCTCGGGCGGCTCGACCGAAACGGGCGCGGGCGGGCGTCGAGACTTCTCGTACGACGGGCGCGGCGGCGCTCAGGTGATCTTGAAGCCCGAGGGCGGCAGCGCGGGTGCGGCGCCGATCTGCAGCGAGCTGTCGGTCGTGCCGAAGCCGGTCGTGCCCTCGGTGATGATCGTGGTCGACAACTCGTCGAGCATGTTCGAGCCGCGCGCCGAGCTCTGGGATCGGCTCTACACGACGCTGATGGACCCCGGCACGGGCGTGGTCAAGGCGCTCGAAGAGCAGGTCCGCTTCGGCTTCGCGAGCTTCAAGGGCAGCAATCAGCCCTATCCGGAGACGGATCCGCGGTGCGCCGAGATCACCTCCGTCGACATCGACTTGAACAACCACGCGGCGATCGACGCCGTGTACGCGGAGCTCGGCACGGCGTGGATGCCCGGGCTCAAGTGGGAAACGCCGACGGGGCACGCCATCACGCGCATCGCCGCCGAGCTCGCGGAGTACATGCCGGATCCGCCCGGCCCCAAGTACATCCTGCTCGTCACCGACGGCAATCCGAACACCTGTCAGATCCTCGATCCGCAGTGCGGGCAGGACGCGAGCGTCGCTGCCGTGCAGAAGGCCTACGAGCTGGGGATCGGCACGTTCGTGATCGGCATCGGCGACATCGTGACGATGAACACGGGCTGCGTCCCCCAGCAGATGCGCTGCGGCGTGGCGCACCTGCAGGATCTCGCCAATGCCGGAACCGGCCAGCCCGTGGAGGCGCCGCCGAACGAGTACCAGTTCCAGCAGTGCGTGACGATGCTCGGCGGCTTGCAGGCGACGTACGCGACCACCGAGGAGCCGGGCACGGCGCCCTACTTCACGGCGACGAGCGCCGAGGAGCTCAAGCTCGCCATCGAGAATCTGCTCAAGCAGGTCGCCTCGTGCACCTTCGACATGGACGTCGAGGTCCGCGGCCGCGCCTCGCTGGGTCAGGTCTCCGTCGGCAACCAACAGGTGCCGTACAACGATCCAGACGGGTGGCGGCTCGAGAGCAACCGCTATCAGGTGACGCTGCTCGGCGCGGCGTGCGAGCTGTTCCGGACCGGCGAGCACGAGCTCAAGATCAGCTTCCCTTGCGACCCGGACACCGGTGAGCCGGTCGCGGTGAAGCGCTGATCGAGTAAGCTCGCCGGCGTGACTCCGGGCCCCCTGCCCCTCCCGCGTCGCGCGTTCCTCGTCGCTACGAGCGCGTTGCTGCTCGGCCGAACGACCCACGCCGCAGCGGCGGCGGGTTTCGACTCGCTCGAGCTCTCGTTCTCGAGCGGCCAGGGCTTCGGCCGCGCGACGCAGGTGATCGTGCCGCGCGCGCCCGCGCCCCCGCGATCGCTACCGGTCGTCGTGCTCCTGCACGGGCTCGGCGAAACCACCGACGCGCGCAACGGGATGTTCGCCTGGAGCGGGCGGTACGGCCTCGGCCGCGCTTGGGAACGGCCCGCGCCACCCCCGAGACCGCCCGGGCAAAGACCGGATCCCGCACCCGCCGGGCCCGCGGGCCGGAACGGAAGCCCCCAGGAGCGCCCGTTCCCGGGGCGGGG
>QGUH01000077.1 GCA_003242355.1 Pseudomonadota bacterium | reverse complement strand
GGTCTGGCGGGCCGTGGGCGGTGGTCGGTGTCGTGGTTGTGCCGCCCTCGTGGGCTGGGGTCTCCGCTAGTGGTGGGCGTCGCCCGGTGTTGGGTCGCACCGCCCGGCTCCGCTCGGCGGCAGGCGTCGCCGGTGTTGGTTGCCCCGCGCGCCTGGCTCCGCTCGGCGGCAGGCGTCGCCGGTGTTGGTTCCCCCGCGCGCCTGGCTGCTCCGCTAGGCGTGAGATGCCCGATTGGGCGGGAGGCGAAAGCGCCCGAATCGGTCCATAGTTTGAGGCGATGCAGCCCTGGCGTGTGGTCCGCCGTGCGCTCTTTGCATTCCGACGCTTCGGGCTCGCGTCCCTGCTGTTCACGCTGTCGTTCGCGATGCCGAGCGCAGCCGCGCTCGAGCTCGACTCGAGCGTCGTCGGGTCGAACGCCGACCCGAACGCAGCGGTGTTGGAGGCCGACCCGAGCTTTGCCGCGTTGGAGTCCGACACGCCCGTGAAGGCGCTCTCTGCCGGCGGAACGACGACCGCGCCCGCAGAGGACGCCGAGGCGTCACCCACCGAGCCCGCCGCAGCCCCCGGAGACGCGCCCCGCCTCTCCGGCACGCGGATTTCGCTGCCCCCGCCGCCCTCCGGCTTCAACGTCTTCGACGGCGGCTGGATCCGCTTCTACTATCACCCGTCGGTCCGCGAGCGCATCCAGCCGCTGATCGAGGAGTCCACGGTCATCCGCCGGGAGCTCAGCGAGCGGCTCGGCGTTCCCCCGCTCTCCGGCGTGCGCGTCGACATCGCCCGGACGCCCGGTGAGATGGCGACCTTCGCTCCTCCCGAGGCGCCGTTCCCCGAGTACGCCTCCGGCGTCGCCTACTCCGATCTCGGCCTCGTCCTCCTCACGCTCGCGCCCGTGCACCCCAACGATCGGCACGATCTCGTGCAGACCTTCCGCCACGAGATCGCGCACGTCGCGCTCCACGAGGCCGTGCGCGGCGCGCCCGTCCCGCGCTGGTTCAACGAAGGCTTCGCGGTGCTCGCGTCCGGCGAAACCTCGTTCGAGCGCCTCCAAACGCTCTGGACCGCCACCGTCGCCGGCACGCTCCTGCCGCTCGCGCGCATCGAGCGCAGCTTCCCCGCCAAAGAAAGCCGCGTCTCCGTCGCCTACGCGCAAGCCGTCGACGTCGTTCGCTTCCTCATCCGCGATCGCGAGCACCACCGCTTCCACGTGCTCGTCCAGCGCCTGCGCGACGGCAACGACTTCCGCGCCTCCCTCCTCGGCTCCTACGGCATCAACCTCGAAGAGCTCGAGCACGAATGGCGCCGCGACGTCGCCAAGCGCTACACCTTCTGGCCCGTCCTCTTCAGCGGCACCGTCATCTGGACCGGCATCCTCGGTCTCTTCGTCCTCGGCTGGCGCAAACGCCGCGCCCGCATGCGCGCCACCCTCGCCCGCTGGGCCCGCGAAGAAGCCCGCGAAGACCAAATGCGCCAACTCCGCGCCCGCGCCCGCGCCCACGGCGAACGCGTCCACATCGTCCTCGCTCGCTCACCCCAGGACCCGGCACTGCCGCCCGCGCCGACGCCGAGCGAGACGGACGTCCCGCGGATTCACCACGACGGGCAGTGGCATACGTTGCATTAATGGTTGCTTCAACGGACCTCGCCGAGGGAGGACCTCCACGCAAGCCAGGGCCTCGGCTCTCGCACGATAGGTCGTGTTCCCATACTAACTAGTGCACCGCTAATGAGGTACGCGCAAGCGTTCGGCGGTAGCGTCGACTGATGGCTTCGGCGGGCCCCGATGCACGTGCCCGTGCATGTGCTGACCGTCGAAAAGTTCACGCTAATTCATTAGCGGTGCACTAGTGCACCGCTAATCAGATGCGAACAACGTTTCCGGGGGCGATTGCAGCAGGATAGGCTGGAACCTGCGTTCGGGGAATTGACCTCACCTCATGAGCGGTGCACTAGGATGCGGCTTCGGGGTCATGCTGTTGTAGATCGCGCACAGAACTTCAAACGTGATGAAAGACACACCCGCGAGCGGTATGCGCCCCGGAAACGTCACAGTTATGCGGTTCTGGTCGCCCAATCGCAAGATGGCTCGATCAAAATACCCTAGTTCCGTTGGGGACGGGACCTGGATTCTTTTCCCACTTGTCGAGTCGTCGGGGGCTTCCACAACTTCTGCCTTGGCGGGTAGAGGGACACGATATGGCCGTGCGAAACGAGCCCAGAAGGCCGATCAATCGAACCAACCCGCATTCTGGACGCACTGCGCGGCGTAACGGCCTTGCAGAACGAGATGCGGGCAAGTCAACGCACTACGAAGTGAGTGCTCGGTATCGCCTCGCGTTTGTCGAGCTTGGGGTAGGTGAGGGTCACCAGAATCGCAGGGGTCGAGACCAAGTAGAATCCCACTCTCGCACCGACGCGTTCGGCAAAAATATGAGCATCTCTCGGTGTAGTGTCATAGAACCAGACCGTTGCGTTGGGGTTGATTGACTCTCGGATTTGGTCCCGGATCTTCTTGCGTGTTTTGAGGCTCTCGTCTCGGGTGCCCGCTTTGAATTTGGTTATCGCGCCTACGACGTAGAAGTTGAGGCAACTCGCTCCGCCGGCGGTCTTCATGGCGGCCAGCGCCCTCTTGGTTACGTCGGGGTGGGTGAGACACGAAATATGTGCGCCCACCAAACCGCCGGCCGCTTGACCCGTGATCGTGATGCACGAGCTCACGCTGGGGTAACAAATGCCGTGCGTTGCCGAGCCGACATATTCTTCTGTCAATACGATGTTCGTGCCGCTTACTCGAATGGGCCTTGCAAGTCGCGTGATCATGTGACCTCCTGTTCTCCACGAGAATGTTCCTTCGGATGGTAAAGCCCCGTCATTGGAGACAGCCGGAGACCGGAGAAAAGGCACCGGTGGGCCGTTGAGAGCCTAATGTAACGACGAGCTCCGGGGCCAGCCCGAGAATCGGGCGGCAACAGCCGGCCCATGGGAGCCTGGGAGCCGTCTCGAAGAACCGCGGCCGGCGGTCCGAGGAAGTGAACGCTTGTCGCGACGAGCATGGCCGTCTTGGAACGCTCCGACTTCTTAATGCCACCCCGATCGGAAGGCCCGGTGCGCCTAGGAGCGTCAGCAACACATCGAACTATTGCTCATTGACACGACGGTACGAGCGGCATGGCATCGAGACATGCATCCGCCTCCGCCACCCGTCCCGCTCCCTGAGGCCAATGACGGAACCTCACGTGCGCAACTGAGGCTGATTCTTCAGCGTATCGTGTACGTCATGCGGCGTCTTGCCACTCCGCCTGCGGAGCTCTTGGACGGGCGCTATCACGAGAGTGCGCTTGCAGCGGTCAACGAGCTGGAAGAGAAGATCGCGCGAGCGGGCGGCTGGTTGGCCTTGGTGCCGGATGTGCCCAGCCCGAACGGGCCGTCGCTCGAGCAGCATGGGCTGTCGGGGCCAGAATGGGTTCTCAAGTTTCAGGCGTTCGACCATCAGTTCCAGCTGTTCCTGGATCGGATGGCCCAGCTCGAGAGCGTCGTCGCTTCGGTGTCGGCGCGCGTGACGGAGATCGAGGTCGCCGACTTCAAGGCGCGGGTGAGGGGCGCGCGCGACACGTCGCGAGCGGTTCTCGAGCACGGTGAGCCGATTCTGGAGAGCGCCGCGAAGGTAATCCCCGGTGGAGAGTACGTACTCGGCTCCATCAAGGAGATGATCGGCATTTTCAAAGGCTTGGTCTACTGGGGAGCGTGATCCGTCACGCCGAGCACGCGTTGCCAGCGACGAAGCGGTGTGCCTGATCGTCGTAGGCGTGACGCGACGCCGGACCCAGGATGCTGACAGCGACTCCCTGCGGAGTAGTACGGGAGCATGGTCCGCGTTCGGATCACGTACTTGCTGGGAACCGTTGCCATCCTGGTGGCGTTGCCGTGCTTACTCGCTGCGCTCGCGCCGGGGCCGACCAGCACGGCGACCTGGGTGACGCTCGCGTCCTCGGGAGCCATCGCGACGCTCTGCTCGTCGTTCGAGGCGCGACGAGACGACTATGCGCTCGCTCAGTTCGCGGTGGTGATCCTGGGGATTGCGGCAGCGTTCGCGGTTGGCGTTTACGCCGCAGCGGAGACCGAGACCTCGCGTTGGCGGGCCATGATGGGCATCGGGTTCTGTGGGGTCGGGTTCGTTTGGGCGGTGTCACGCATCTTGCGCGAGCAGCGCCTCCAAGGACGAAGTCCCGAACGTGCTCCTGGAGCAATTCACGCGGGGCCAGATTTTCGAAGTCGATGGCGTGCAGTGGGCCGGCGTTCAGGCAGCGACCGACGTCGGCAACGGGAGTTCGGTCAGCAGCGTGCTGCAGACGGTGAGAGTCTAAGAGCCGCGGGCGCAAGGAGGGGCGCAGGTCGCCTCGTGATCGCGGGTCACCCGCCCGGAACACGACAATGTGTCGCGATCCTCGCGGGTCACCCGCCCGTTTGGCGGCAAGTTGTCGCGATAATGGCGGGTCACCCGCCCGTGGGAGGGCGATTTGTCGCCAAAGCGGGCGGGTGACCCGCTCGCTTGTCGCCAAAGTTGTCGAGATGCGGGCGGGTTTGTCGCCAATCGCGGGCGTGATGGCGACAAATGAGGGCGGGTGACCCGCTCTTACGGTGGCACTTGCCGTCAAATCGGCGGGTGACCCGCCCTGTTCGGCGGCACGCTTGCCGCCATTCGGAGCACGCGTGTCGGTGTGCCGCGGCTGGAGCACGAATCCTGCGCAAATTCCCGCGATGCAAGTGGCCGCGTACTTCGCGAGGGTTCGGTGTGCCGTGACCCATCAGCGACGCCCGGGTGATTCCGCGGGGCCACTCTTCTTCGCCCCACGAGACGGGCGCCGTTCAGGCGGTCGTGACGAGCTGATGGCGGCAAGTTGTCGCGTTCCTCGCGGATTTTCCGCCAGAATGGCGACACTTTGTCGCGATGATCGCGGATCAACCGCGCGATTTGGCGACAAATGGTCGAAAAAGGGGCGGATGAACCGCTCGCTTGGGCGCCAAATGGGTCCGACGGGGGCGGTTTTGTCGCGATCGGCGGGAGAGATGGCGGCAAATCGGGCGGTTGATCCGCTCTTGCGACGGCACTTGCCGTCAAATGGGGCGGTTGATCCGCTCCGGAGCGGGCGCATTTGGCGCCATTCGACGCTCCGTCGAGGAAAGGGTGCACCAAGCACCTGGGAACGGGTGCACCAAGCATCGAGCTCGAAGACGAGGTCCCGTACCAGCGGTGCCGGAGCGACCGTTTCGAGCCCGAGCGCCAGCCGGTCGATGGCCATGAAGCCATTACCAGCGTGCCGGAGCGAGCGCGTCGTTCGTTTCGAGCCCGAGCGCCAGCCGGTCGATGGCCATGAAGCCATTACCAGCGTGCCGGAGCGAGCGCGTCGTTCGTTTCGAGGGGAGATACGATTCCTCGACTCGCACGAACCGGTCGGAGCCTTTCCGGGTGGTTCTCCACGAGCAGCCTGGCTCTTGAGCGTCGCTGACGTTCGACGCGTGCAGTCAGGTCGTTTCGATCACATCGCTCACAGCGCCGAAGCTTTCGCCCCCGTGAGCTGCAGAGCCAGGTCTTCGGGACAATGCTCGTGTAGTGCAACGTGCGAGGACGGGGTGGAGGCGTTCGTGCGTGGGCACGTGCGCCGCGCTCTGCTTGACGCGGCGTAGAACGTCGGCTCTCGTTGAGCGTTGCTGCTCATGTACAAGTGCCCTTCTTGCAAGATGTTTGCGAGTCTGAGTCCGGGAACGTGCTTCAAGTGCGGTGCGACACTGGTGGATGTCGATCGGCCGCAGCAAGTGTTGCGCCTTCGGCGTACGATTCCTTACGACGGCGAGTCGGACGTCGTGAGGCGGGCGAGGCGGTTTCTCGAGAAGCTGCGGCTCGTGAGGATGAAGCAAGATAGTTGCCCGGGGACGGGCCACTTTGCGGCGGGGCGAGCGGCGGTCGATGGAGTGATTCGGCTCGGCTTTTCCGGAACGATCGAGGTCATTTACGGGAACGACGAGGACTCACTGAGAAACATGCCCCTGTGCTACGAGCAATTCGAGCGGGGAGGCGTGGACGTGGTGGGGCCTGCTGGTAACCGCGTTCGAGTCGAGTACGTGTGCTTGAGGGACGTTCACAGGCTCGGGCTGATGGATGCTCTGCGGGCAACCCAACAGTTCTTCCAGAATCGGGGCCGGGCGATGCTCGGGGTATACGGTGCTTCGGACGGGTACGGGGCCGAAGACGACGGCCTACCGTGGAATTCACCGGCAGCGGACCTCAACACGCGGTTTGCCATCGTTCTCCAGCCGTTTGCCTGGAACCAGGTGCGCATGGTGGAAGACGCTGCGACGGACTACAGAGAGCAAATTCTCGAGAAGTCGCTGGCGAGCTATATCATCGACGTTCCCGATCCGGTCGCGCAACTGCCGCCTTACCAGCGCAACGAACCGCAGGTCGCGCGAGCGTTCCAGACGTTCGTCACGGCGAACGGGGGAACCGTGGACGCGACGGTCCTTCGAACCGTGGCGGCGGCATTGTCCCAGGCGGTGTGCGGGCGCTGCCATCTCATGCCGGTTTACGGTCTGCACGCCAACTATCCCGGAGAATGGACGCTCAACACGCTCGTACGCGCCGTCCACGCGCTCAGGAAGAGGGGCGCAATCGAGGGACCCGTCGTCATCTTCAACATCCGCGGAAACTACGAGCTCGATCTGGAGTCGAGGCGATGGTCTACGCCCCTCGCGGCGAATGGCGCTCGCACGGCGGAGGAGATCACCGAGCCACTCGACAGAATCCTCGTCGTGCGGTCGCCCGGGCTTCCCACGGCGCTCTTCCAGCAGCTCGCGTCGCGCGCGACGCTCCCGATGCTGCTCGAAGGCGCGAACACGACGAACTTGTGCCTTCAGCTCGGGGTGCCATTCCTCGCGGTGTCGAACAACGCGAGCATTCCCACGCTCGACGAAGACGGCGCGAGAGGGCACGTGGCCTTGCGCTCCCTCACCGAGTTCTTGTGGGGCAAACAGCGCGCTACGGACGAGCAGGTGGAAGAGCTCGCCGACGTCATCCGCGATTCCATCACGCCGGAAACCGAGCTGTTCAAGTACTTCTTCCGCTTGCACCAGCTGGTCCGGGCTCCAGAAGGTGATCAGCTCGCGTTCGCGCTCGCCAAGCTCGACGAGCATCTCGGGCGCCGCGGCGAGCATCTACCGGACGTCGCTCCGCTCGTGCCCGTCCAGCAAGCCGTCGCGTCTCCCGAGGTCCTCACCCTTCGCCTGCGTCCCCGAGAACCCAGCGACTCCGTCGTGTACACGTGCCCCTCCTGTCGCACGTTCGGGAGGGTGAGCCCTGGCACGTGCCCCCGGTGTGGTGCTCGGCTCACGGCCACAGGGTAGCCCGCTTCTGCCTCCACACCCGGTGAAACGCACGGCGCCGTTCGCGACCGAGGGCATGACGGCCCCGTTGCGACGAATGAGTGCATCTGACGACCGAGGCGACGATCGCGACGACGACGACGGTCCGTAGAGCGAGGCCAGCTCGCCCGAAGGCGAGTCGGTTCGGGGACCGAGCCGAAGAAGCCCCCGGAGCCGTGGCAACGCTTGGTGTACGCGGACGTGGCTCTCGTGCTCGAACCCCCGTCCGACGAGTACCCGATGCGCTTCTTCTACGAGGGAATCTTCACCGACATGATCCCCGCAGTGCGCGGCCGCGCAGCAGCCTGACGGGTCTGGTGAGCGGTGCTATCAGGGGGCAATGGCCGGATGCGTTTCGTCGGATGTGGAAGGAGTGGAGCAGGGGGTGGATGCGGTGGCGGTGCTGGTGGAGAACCAGCGGGCGTTCGTGCGGTTCGTGGAGAAGAAGTTGGGGGATCGGGCGCTGGCCGAGGATGTGGTGCAGGAGGCGTTCGTGCGCAGCGCGGACAAGGTCGCGACGCTGGGGGACGAGGAGTCGGTGATCGCGTGGTTTTATCGGGTGCTGAAGAACGCGGTGGTGGATCAGTACCGGCGGCGGGCGGCGAAGGATCGGAAGCTGGAGGCGTTTGCGGCGGAGCTCGAAGCCGAGGGTGGGCCGGATGCGGAGCTGCAGGGGACGGTGTGTCAGTGCGTGTCGCGGCTTTCGGGGACGCTGAAGGCGGAGTACGCGGAGGCGCTGCAGCGGGTGGAAATCGATGGGATTTCGGTGAAGGAGTATGCGGCGGAGGTGGGAATTACGAGCAACAATGCCGCGGTGCGCGTGTTCCGAGCGCGCGAGGCGCTGCGCAAGCAGGTGATCCGCTGTTGCGGGGCGTGCGCGAAGCACGGGTGCGTCGATTGCACGTGCCACGGCTGAGAATACGCGCCGCTACTCGACGATGGTGAGGCAGCCGTAGGTGACGTCGACGGTGAGGACGTTGCCGGAGCGGAGGTGGGTGCAGGCTTCGCCGCGGAGGGAGAGGGTGGTTTCGGAGTCCCAGTCCCAACCATTATCGGGGTTTTGGGGGACGGGCTCGCCGTCGAAGAAGACGTTGACGAGGTTGGCTTTGGCGGGCTTGTTGGCGAGCGCGAGATCGCAGGTGATGGCGACGCCGGTGCCGATTTCGAAGAGGGCTCGTTCGAGGGCGGGGGCGTCGGAGACGGCGTAGTAGGCGGTGTCGCCGTCTCGGGCGGTGCCGCCGGCGTGGGCGAGTCGATCGAGGACGGCGGCGTAGGGCTCGGCGCCGGGGAGGCCGATGACGTACGTGGGGATGCCGCTCGCGGCGAGGGACTCGATGGCGCGGAGAGTTTCGGCTTCGTCGACGCAATTGGAGCCGGCGCCGGGACCCAAGACTTTGGCGTCGCAACAGCTCGCGTCGACCCCGCAGCGATTGGCGCCGAAGACGGCGCCTTCGAGATCGGGAATGCAGGCGGCGCTGGTGCACTCGGCCTCGGGGTTGCAGTTGGGGGCGCCGTCGGTGGCGAGGACGACGGCGCTGCGGACCGAAACGCCTTCGAGCTTTTCGTGGACGGCGGCGAGCGTGGCGGCGGTGGGCGTGCCGCCGACCGGATCGATGACGGCGAGGCGCTGCACGAAGTCTTGGAGGATGGGCCCCGTGGTGCCCGATGCGGCGTACGTGGGCGGATCGCCTTGCGTGAACGGGAACACTTCGCGACCGGCGGCGCACGCGGAGACGATGGACGGGAAAACGGCGGCTGCGTATTCGACGCGGTGACCGATGGCGCGCAAAACGCGCGTGACGGCCGCCTGCGCGGATTGCCATTTGCTGCGTGAGCCGCTGCCGAGGGCCTGGGCCATGCTTGCCGAGCGATCGAGAACGAAGTAGAGGCGCGGCACGTCGCTGAGCACGCGAATGCGCTCACTGCCGGTGCAGCCGGGAAGGGTCGGCTCGGGAGGGAGGATGATTCCGGGGCCGCCGCCCGCCGCGGGGGT
>QGUH01000945.1 GCA_003242355.1 Pseudomonadota bacterium | reverse complement strand
CGGACGAGGCGATTGGCCGTGGGCGCCGGGGGAACGGTCGTGCCGGCGAGCGCGCGCGCGACGTCGCCGCGCGCATCCGCGGCGGCGAGCGACGTGTAGAAATCGAAAATCTCGCGGTGCTGGCCGATGTCGCCCCAGTACGGCTCGCCGAGGTCGAGCGCCACGAAGCGCGGGGCTCGGCCGTGCCGTGCCGTGAAGCGGTCGATCACGCGACAGAGCCGCGCGAACAGATCCGGTTGTTGCTTCTCGAGCGCGGCGATGGCCGGCGCGTCGCGCACCGCTTCGCGCCACACGCGATCGCGCTCGTTCGGATCGCCGATGCCGGCCGTGACGAGGGCCGTGAAGAACTGCGGGTCGAGATCGGGGCGCGTGGCGCGATCGGCCTCGGGAGCCAGGACGTCGGCCGAGAACTCCTCGAGCAACGCATCGAGCAGCACGCGCGAGAGCGCGATCGAGCCCAGGTTGACGCCGCCGAACAGCTGGCCGCCGCGGCGCTCGAGCAGCCCGCGATCGGCGAGCGCTTCCATTTCGGCGAGCGGCCGCCGCGGAATGAACGCCGTGATGCGGCGCGATGCGTCCACGCCGACCCAGTCCTTGTGCAGGGCATCGCGCTCGCCGATGGGACGCATGGAGACGAACCGCACGACGTCCGCTCCGGCGTAGAACGGATCGCTGCCCGACAGGTCCCGAGCGGCGATCTGCACCTCGTCGCCCCACTTGACGACCACCCCGTCGAACCCCGAACGGCGCAAGAAGCTCTCGACGGGAGCGAAGTAACGCAGCGCGAGCTCCACCATCGGCAAGGAGCGCCGTCCTCCGTCCGTCGGCACCGACACGAACGAGGCCATCGCGGGTTTCTGGCCGTTGTCCGTCTCGGTGAAGGGCGTCGAGCGCGTTCCTTCACCGAACACGAACGCGAGCAGCGCGCCTTCGCCCGGGCTCACGTGCTCGCGAATGCGGTGCCAGAGCAAAAGCAACCCGAACGCCTGGTTGACCGGGAGATCTTCGTGGAGCGAGAGCGTGACCCGCGCGCGGAGCTCGCGCCGTGCGGTCTCGAGCGCGCGCTTCCAGAAGCGCTGGGCCGCCGCGGAGCCCGAGACGGTGCCGACCACCGCCGGCGGAGTGCCGGTGCGGAAGAGCGCTTCCGTGGCGGCGACGTTCTCGCGGATCCGTGCGGCAGTGGCGGCGCCGCGCGCGCTTTCGATGAGCCGAGCCAGCGCGCCGTCGGGCTCGCGCAAGGCGTCGTCCACGATGGCCCGCGCACGCTCTTTCGTGGAAGCGAGCGCGTAGATCCGAAGTTGCGGCGCATTGCCGGAGGGACGGACGTGGGCGACGTCGCCGCTCGCGAAGCGCACCCGGATGCCGTCCAAGAAATCGATGCGCTCGATCGGGCCGGAGGCGAACAGGGCCCCGAGCTCGTCGCGGACGTGGAGGAGGCGCTCCGTGAGCGCCGCATCGGCGGGGCTCGGCGGCGCTCCGGCGCGCTCGACGGTGACGGCGTTGCCCGCGAACGTGACGGCGAGCACGCCCGGATCGTTCGGTGAGAAGCGCGCGGCGATGGCGCGCCCGACTGCAGCCGGCACGCCATCGACGAGCCCGGCGTGCCCGAAGCGGCGCGGAAGCCGATTCGCGAGCGCGTGCACGCGCACGCCCTCTGCCTTCGCCTCCGCGAGCACCGTGACGATGGGCAAGACCGAGTCGCGTGTCGGGAGCGCTTCGAGCGCCTTGCCCGCGCGCTCGAAGCGCGACCCCAGGAGGAAACCGCCGTTCGCTTCCCAGCCGACGACGCGTTCTCGCGAAAGCGCTTGCATGGCCGCGACGACCCAGGGCGAGCCGATGCGCGTGCGCACCACTTCCACCCGTTCGCGCGGAAGGTGGAGCTCGATGGCATCGGTGGCGCTGATTGGGACCGCGACGCCATCGGCGGCGAGCGCGTCGGCGACGAGCAGGCCGAGCACGTCGCCGGGGACGAAGTGGACGGCGCCTTCCGCATCGATGCCGAAGACGAGCGGTCGATCGCTGTCGCCATCGGTGGAAACGAGCGCGTCGACCGGTCCGTGCTCGGCCCGCGCGCGATCGGCGAGCTCCTGGATTTCGGCCACCATCGCGTCGGAGACGGCTTCCGTGTCGATGGCGACGAAGTGCGCGGTGCGCCCGGCGCGAACCACGCGAGCGCCGAGACGTTCGAGGATCTCGGCGAGGATCTCGCGCCCGACCGCCGAGTGCTCGTAGACGACGACCGACAGCCCCGCGAGCGCATCGGCGGGGAAGTACTCGACGAAGCGACGCACGTACGCGGCGCGCGCGGCCTCCGTCGTCGGGGGCAGTGGCTCGCGCCCCTCCTCCCCCCGCAATCCGGCGTCCGTGAAAAACGACCCGCCCGGCGGGGGGGCCCGCCCTTTCCGCCCCCCCGCCTTGGCCCCCCCCCGCC
>QGUH01000076.1 GCA_003242355.1 Pseudomonadota bacterium | reverse complement strand
CTTTTTTTTTCTGGGAGCGTCAGATTTTGTAAAGAGACCGGGTTTCGCGCGCGATCCGCTCCTGCGCCTCCGGGCTCATGTGGTCCAGAGTGCGCATGTTGTCGAGCCGGTCGCACAGCTTCACGAGCAAGACGCGAACGTCCTGCGCCATGGCGACCACCATCTTGCGGAAGCTCTCCGCCTGGCGGTCTTCGCGGCTCGTGAAGTTGAACTTGCCGAGCTTGGTAACGCCGTCGACGATCCCCGCGATCTCTCTGCCGAATTCCGCCTCGAGCGCTTCTCGGGTAACCCCGCTGTCCTCGATCACGTCGTGCAGGAGGCCCGCGCACACGCTAGCCGTATCCAGGCGGAGATCGGCAAGGATCTGCGCCACGTTCGCTGGGTGCACGAAGTAGGGCTCACCGCTCTTCCGTCGCTGCTCCCGGTGCGCCCACTCGGCAAACTCGTAGGCCTTCTTGATGAGCGCCCCATTGGCAGCCGGGTGGTACGCTTGTACGACGTCGATGAGCGACTCAGCGTTCAGCACGGCCGCTTTGTAAATTAACACCGGGTCGCAGCGCCCGCCATGGCCCTGCCGCCCGCCCGAAATGCGAAGCTTCTCGGTGACTTCTCGGGACGTCCGCGCCTCAGCCGCCGAGACTCACCGGAGCGCTCCCGATACTCCCGAGAGCAAGCGCCGCTGCGCCGGCGTCGCTCCGCGTGGCCAGCCAGGCGTCCAGGTCGCGTAGGGCTCGCTCCGCCATCGCCTCGTACCGAGCGGTCTTGGAGAGCCGCGGCCCCGTCCAGGGAGAGAGGTGGGCGAAGGTGATGTTGGACGGCTGGTAGGTCTCCGGGTTTCGCGAGACGTGCGTGAGGATGCCGCCCAGAGCAGTGGTCGGGGGCGGCAGGAGCGGCGACCGACCTCGGAGCCGATCCAAGAGAATCAGAGCGACCAGCAGGCCCCCGGCCGCGCTCTCCACGTACCCCTCCGTCCCCGCGACCTGACCCGCGAAGTACAGCCCCGGGTCGGAGCGCAGCTGGAAGGTGCCGTCGAGCAGTCGCGGCGCGTTCAGGAAGGTGTTGCGGTGCACCGCGCCGTAGCGGAGGAACTCGGCGGCCTCGAGCCCGGGAATGGTGCGGAAGATGCGCTCCTGCTCCGGGCGGGCCATGCGCGACTGAAAGCCCACGAGGTTGTAGGCGGTGCCGGCCTCGTCTTCCTTGCGGAGCTGCACGACCGCGAAGGGCCTGCGCCCGGTGCGGGGGTCCACGAGCCCCACGGGCTTCATCGGACCGAAGGCGAGCGTCATCTCGCCTCGCTCCGCCATCACCTCGATTGGCAGGCAGCCCTCGAAGTAGCGCGGCTCCTCGAAAGGCTTGGGCTCCACCTTGCGGGCGGCGCGCACGGCCTCGACGAAGGCTCGATACTGCGCTTCGTCGAGAGGGCAGTTCACGTAAGCGGCCTTCTCCGCCTCGCTTTCGCCCTTATCCCAGCGCGAGGCGACGAACACCTTGCTCCAGTCGATCGAGTCGGCGCTGACGATGGGAGCGATGGCGTCGTAGTACGCGAGCGCGTCCTCACCCACGCGCCGCGCGATGTCCGCCGCGAGCGCATCGCCCGTGAGGGGCCCCGTCGCTATGACGAGCGGACGCACGTCCGGGACGCGCTCCACGCGCTCCACGCGAATGCGAATCCGCGGGTTGCCGCGAACCCAGCTCGTCATCTGTGCGGCGAAGCGCTCGCGATCCACGGCCAGGGCGCCCCCCGCCGGCACCCGGGTGGCGTCGGCCGCGCGCATCACGAACGACCCCGTGCGCCGCATCTCCTCCTTGAGCAGCCCCACGGCGTTGGTCAGCGCCGCGCCGCGAAAGGAGTTCGAGCACACGAGCTCGCAGAGCTGCTCGCTCACCTGTGCCGGCGTCCGATGGGCGGGCTTCTGCTCGATGAGCTCGACCTCGACTCCATGTGCCGCGAGCGTGAGCGCGGCCTCGCACCCGGCCAGGCCGGCGCCGATGATGGTGACGCGAGCGGTCATCCGGCAGGGATGCGGGCAACGTCGGACCCGCGCGAACGCGACTTGCCGTCCTCGGCTCGGGCGCGGGCGCCGTCGGCGGCTGCCGACGACGACGCGGGCTCGGGCGCGCCGCCGTTCGTCGTCGCCGGGGTCTCCGCCGGCTCGTCGAGCGGACGCGAGTACCCGCATTCTTTGCCGCGTGGGCAGACGAGCTTGGGGTTCTTGCCTCCGCCAATCACCAAGAACGGGTTCTGGCAGAGCGGACAGGGCTCCTTGACCGGCTTCTGCCACACCTTGAAGTCACACTCCGGATAGCGCGTGCAGCCGTAGAACGAGCGTGCCCCGCGCTTCTTCGAGCGGATCTCGACGATGTCCCCGCCGCACTTCGGGCACGGCACGCCGAGCGGCACCGGTCGAGCGTTCTTGCATTCGGGGTACCCGCTGCACGACAGGAACTCGCCGTACCGCCCGGTCTTGATGACCATCGGCTTGCCGCACTTGTCGCACTGGATGTCGGTCGTGCGCACCTCGGCGGGAGTGGCGCCGTCCTTGCCGAGATCCTTGGTGAACTTGCATTTCGGGTACGCGGAGCAGCCGAGGAACCAACCGTTCTTGCTCCAGCGCTTGAACAGCTGCGAGCCGCACTCGTCGCACGTAAATTCCGTGGGCTCGGGCTCGGGCGTCCACCGCTTTTGCTTCTTGGCCTGCTCGAGGACCTCGCGGAAACGCCGGTAGAAGCGCGAGAGCAGCTCGGTCCGGTCGAGCTTGCCGTGCTCGACCGCGTCGAGCTCCTCCTCCATCTTCGCGGTGAAGCTCGGATCCATGAAGTCGAGCTCGGTGCTGACCAGACCATCCACCACCATTTTGCCGAGCTCGGTGGCCTTCATCTGCCCGCCGGGCAAACGCTCGACGTACTCGCGCGCCTGCACCTTGCTGATGATCTCGGCGTAGGTGCTCGGCCGACCGATTCCGCGCTTCTCGAGCTCGCGCACGAGCGAGCCTTCGTTGTAGCGGGGCGGCGGCTGCGTGAACTTCTGCTCGGTGAGCACGCCCGGGGGCTCGACGATGGAGAGCGCCTCTCCTTCCTCGAGCTCCGGCAAGAGGCCCTCCTCGTCCTCGGTGGCGCGTGCGGCGGCGCCGTCCGCCTTCGCAGACTCGCGCTCCCCGGTTTCGTCCTCCCCGGCGAGCTCGCGCGGGCCATCGCCGAAGCCACGCCCGTACTGCTCGAGCCAGCCCGCGAACTTGAGCACCTTGCCGCTCGCGCGCAGCTGGATCGTCGTGTGGGCGGCGTCCTTGCGCTGCGGCTCGGCCTCGATGTCCACGCCGGTCTGGTCGTACACGGCGTGCGCCATCTGCGACGCGATGAAGCGATCCCAGATGAGCTTGTAGAGCTTGAACTGCTCGTCCGTCAGGTACTTCGCGACGCGCTCCGGCGTGTATTCGAGCGACGTCGGGCGAATGGCCTCGTGCGCCTCTTGAGCATCCTTGCGCGACTTGTAGACGTTCGGCTTCGCCGGCAGGTACTTCGCCCCATAACGCTGCTCGATGAAGGTGCGAGCCTCGGCGATGGCTTCCTGGCTCACGCGCACCGAATCGGTACGCATGTACGTGATGAGGCCGACGAGGCCGCCGTCCTTCTTGAGATCGACGCCCTCGTAGAGCCGCTGCGCGATGCTCATCGTGCGCTTGGTCGAGAAGCGCAGGTGGCTCGTCGCATCCTGTTGCAACTTGCTGGTGGTGTACGGCGCGGGCGCGTGTCGCTTCTGCTCACGCTGCGTGATGTTGGTCACGCGGAACGTGGCGGACGCGAGATCCTCACGGAGAGCCGCGGCCTCGGCGGCCGTCTTGACCTCGACCTTTTCTCCGTCGACCTTGGCGAGACGCGCCAGAAACTTTTCGGGCGCCGTGCCGCGCAATGCGACGGCAACGTTCCAGTACTCCTCGGGAACGAACGCCTCGATCTCGCGCTCGCGCGCAACGATCAGGCGCAGGGCGACCGACTGCACACGGCCGGCGCTCAGCCCGAAGGCGAGCTTCTGCCACACCAGAGCAGAGACGTCGTAGCCGACGATACGGTCGAGCACACGCCGCGCACGCTGTGCGTCATAGAGGCGCTGGTCGAGGTCCCGGGGCTGACTGAGCCCTCGCTGAACGCCTTTCTGGGTGATCTCCTCGAACTCGACCCGCTTGACCTCGAGCTTGGGGCGCCGGAGCTCCTCGGCGAGGTGCCAGGCGATGGCCTCGCCTTCGCGATCGGGGTCGGTGGCGAGCAGCAGGCGATCGGCCTTCTTGGCTTCTTGCTTGAGGTCGCTCAGGACCTTCGCCTTGGCCTCGATGATCTCGTACTGCTCCTGAAACCCGTTCTCGACGTCGATGCCCATGCGCTTGGGCAGGTCTTTGATGTGCCCCTTGCTCGCCAAGACCTCGTACCCGGGGCCCAGGTACTTCTTGATGGTCTTGGCCTTCGCGGGCGATTCGACGACGACGAGGGTCTTGGACATGA
The DNA here is from genome assembly GCA_003242355.1 of Pseudomonadota bacterium. Taxonomy (GTDB): domain Bacteria; phylum Myxococcota_A; class Polyangia; order Polyangiales; family Polyangiaceae; genus PMG-095. The sequence continues at coordinate 4,940 of QGUH01000076.1, read as the reverse complement.
AACCGACTGGCGAGGGAGTCTGAATGAGCCCGAAATAGCGGGGGCGCAAGGCCCCTTCCGCCGCGAAAGGACAAACCCCAACTATTCCGAGGCGTTGCTTGGCACGAGCCGCCCAGCGGGGTCTGCAACTAAGACGCCGCGGAGGCGGTGTGTCAAGAGAGCACGCTGGATTCGGGCGACCGGCAGGCCAAGCTGCGCAGCGAGCGCGTCAACGTGGCATATCCCCCTTCGCACTGCGTCGAGCACGCGCTGGGCGTCGTGCTGAGAGTCGTCGTTCGCCAGGCCCTCGTTCGCGTGGGAGTGGAACGGAAGGACGAACTGCGTCTCGGCGGACCGTCGCTTTCGCGAGCGCCGAGGCCGCGCGGGAACCCGCACCGGATGTTGACCCGCGGCAGCCAAGGCGTCGAGCACGTCGGAGACCCGCTCGCACGGCAGCGCGCCGCTCCGAAGCTCCGCAAGACACCCCTGCCCTTGCGGGATCCACGGAGCCGAGGGCACGCAGAGCAGCGGACGCCCCAGCCTCTTTGCTGCAGCTGCGGCATTGCGTGCGCCGCTCCGGTACCCCGCCTGGATGACGACCACCACGTGCGCGAGCGCCACGAGGCAGGCATTGCGCGCGAAGAACGCGGCGCGGGTCGCGGGGCAATCGTCGGGAACGAGGGAGGCGTACGCGCCGCCCTGGCGAACGATGCGTGCGAACAGCCGCGCGTGCTCGGCCGGGTAGGGCTGCAGAAACCCGGCAGGCGCGAGAACCGCCGTGCTCCCGCGAGCCGAAAGCGCTCCGCGATGGGCTTCGGCGTCGATCCCGATCGCGCCGCCCGACAGCACGGCCACACCGGCCCGCGCGAGATCGTGCGCGAGCTTCCGCGCGAAGAGCGCCCCCTCCAGGGTGGGGGTTCGCGTGCCCACGATCGCGGCGCAGGGCCCACGCGGCAGCTCACCCCGCACGTAGAGGACCTCGGGAGGCTCGGGAAGATCGCGCAGGCGCGCGGGCAAGCGGTCGCCGGAAAGCAAGGAAGGCCGCATGGGACTGGCCGTTCATCGGCGCGGCGCGTCTTCGAGTTGCGGCGGGGATGGCCTCGTCAGGTCATTCGCCCCGCAGCGGGGAAAACACCCCGCGCTTTCGTGCTCGTCCCCACCATGTGGTAAGAGCGCCGACATGCGATTCGTGGTCGCCACGCACGGGCACTGCTTCGACGGCCTGGCCAGCGCCGTGGTTTTCACCCGCCTCGTGCGCTCGGTCGACGGAGCGAGGGCCACGTTCGAGTATCGGGCCTGCGGCTATGGTCAGGGGCAACAGCGGCCGGATGCTCGAGTGCTCGACGGCGACGACAATGCCATCCTCGATTACCGCTTCGCCAACACGCCCCGGCTCGGCTGGTTCTTCGATCACCACCGGACTGCGTTCCAGAGCGAAGAGGACAGGGCTGCATTCGAGGCACGCCGTACGTCCGGGCGATACTTCTACGATGCAGCCTACTCCTCCTGCACCAAGCTCGTGGCCGACGTCGCCCGTGAGCGGTTCGGCGTGAATCTCGACGCGCTGGAGTCGCTCGTGCGCTGGGCCGACCGGGTGGATTCGGCGAGCTTCGAAACGGCCGAGCAGGCCGTCAGCCGTAGCGATCCGGTCATGCAGCTCGTGAGCGTGGTCGAGCACTACGGGGACGATGCCTTCCTTTCGCGCATGGTCCCCGAGCTCTTGCAGCGCCCGCTCGAGGAGATCGCGCGCTCGAGCGAGACGGAAGAGCGCTATCGCCCGCTCGGCCGCAAGCACGAGCGCTTCGTTCAACGCGTGCGCGCCAAAGGCGAGCGTCGCGGACGCGTGGTGTTCGTGGACCTGACGGAGACGGTTCTCGACACCGTCGGCAAGTTCGTCACCTACGCGCTTTTTCCGGATTCCGTGTACTCGGTGATCGTCGGCCTGTTGAAGAGCGGGCCGAAGATTTCGGTCGGGTACAATCCTTGGTCCGGGTGCCCGCTGGACACGGACATCAGCGCCATCTGCGCGCGGTACGGGGGCGGCGGCCATCCGGTGGTGGGCGGCATCGCGTTCGCCCAGAACGAGGTCGAGCGAGCGCGCGTGATCGCGAACCAGATCGCCGACGAGCTCGCCGGCTGACGTTCGGATGGCGCGATCGCTCCGCGTCGGAGAGCGTTTCTTCCGCAGCGCGGCGCGGCCTCCGCTCGTGCTCGGACACCGAGGGGCGCGCCATGCGGCTCCCGAAAACACGTTCCGTGCCTTCGAGCTCGCGCGCGCCGAGGGCGCCGAGGGCGTGGAGCTCGACGTGCGCCTCGACGGCAGCGGCGAAATCGTCGTGTTGCACGATCCCACGCTCGCGCGCGTCACTCAGGGAGAGAACCGCGCGCGGGTGGATGCGCTCTCGACCGAGCAGCTCCGAGCGCTCGACCTCGGCCATGGGGAGCGCATTCCGCGGCTCGTCGACGTGCTCGCGTGGGCGCGCGAGCACGATCAGCTGCTCAACGTGGAGGTCAAAGCCGATCAGCGTTCCTGGCCCGCGCTCGTGCGCGCCGTCGTGGCGCAACTCGCGCGTTCGCCGCAGTGCGCGGAGCGCGTTCTGCTTTCGAGCTTCCATCCCCTCGTCGTCACTTGGCTCGCGCGCCGTCTTCCCGACTTTCCAGTGTGCTGGCTCGTCCACGGCGGACAGCGGGTGCTGCGGAGCGCGCCCGGGTTCCGGCGCCTCGGCGCAATCGGCGTCAATCCCGAGCACACGTTGCTCGAGCCCGAGCGAGTCGCTTCCTGGAAGCGAAACGGCGCGCTGCTCGCGACGTGGACGGTGAACGATCCCGAGCGCGCGGTGCACGCCGCCGCGCTCGGCGTCGACGCAATCATCACGGATCGGCCGGGCGCCGTTCGCGCTGCATTGCACGAAACGGTCGCGCCCGCGCGCCCGACACCGTGACGCCTTACGGCCGTGCTCCCGGGCAGCTCGATGTGCGGACCGAGACCCCCGACGGCGGGCTCTGCGTGAAGACGCCAGGCGGCAAAGGCGGATTGTGCGCGACCTCGCGCATCACGAGCACCACGTCGTGGCCCTCGGCTTCTCCCACGAAGCGCAGGCGTCGCGGGACCTCGGCGCGGCACACCGGCCCGCTCGGCAAGAGCGGCGGCTCGAGCTGATCGGGATCCTCTCGCGGCGGCGCCGTGTTCGCCACGGCGTGGCCCTCGAGCTCGACGCGATACAGATCGACTCCTGCCTGCGTCACGCTGGTTTCGAGCACCCGAACCCGCTGCTTCCACCAGGGCAGCGCATAGTCGGCTTCGGGAGGCACGAGGCGGATTTCTTGCTGCGCCTGATGACGGCTCGCTATCCTGACCACGTACGCGCCTCCCTCCCAATCGAGGGTCGCTGCGCTCGGTTCGTGCACCAGCACGGGCGAGACGCCGCGCAAGAGGTCGACGAGCCCGTGGGGTGGCAGCGGCACGCCCGTGAACCGCTGAATGTTGCACGCGTTGGCGGGCCCGCGCAGGAACACCTTCTCGCGCACGTCGAGCAGCCCGAAGCGCCCCGCATCCGCGGTGAGCGTCGACAACGTTGCCCCGAAGGGACTGTAGACGTCGAAACGCACGCGCTCGGGCAGCATCGCGAGAAACAGCACGTTCGCGCGTACGCGCCCATTCGGTCCGAAATAGTCGAGGCTGCCCTCCCCGGTCACACCGAGGCTACACGCTTGCGCCGCGCGCATGCGCTCGAGCGCGGCCTCGGCGCTGGGAAACCGGGAGGGCGGCGGCGCTCGCCCACAACCGAGAGCGAGCGCCACCGGGAGCACCGTGCTCGCCGCCCACGACGGCAGAAGGCTCCGCCCGTCGATGCGGCTCATCCGGAGCTCGTGCGAAGGCCGTCCAGCAAGTCCCAGTCCGGAACCGACACCGTGACGGTGCGCGGCACCGTTGCAATGCCGTGCTCCTCGCACAAGCGAGCGAGCGCCATTCCATCGACGACCTGCACGGGTGCCGCGCCCGCTGCGGCGGCCTCGTCGCGCGCTCCCGAGAGCACCTGTCCCGTGGTGATGATCATGCCCGCGTGGGCGCCGGAATAGTGATGGAGCCCACCGCGCAGCTCGGTCACGCGCTCCCGCCCGATCTCGCGTCCATCGCGGCGCACGACGATCGCCGTGCGCACCTCGCCCTGAGGCCCGCGCGCCTTGCCGGAAAGGTGCAGCTCTGCGCCGTGCGCGCCCGGGCGCCTGACGGGCGCGAGCTCGACGTAGCCCATCTGTTCGAGCAGGAGCACCACGAGCTCGCCCAGCGCGCGATGCGGGAGCTCCTGCAGCGCGCGGAGCAAGCTGCGCCGCGAGGCTTCGCGCAGGCGATCGAGCGCCTGATAGAACTCGCGCTCGGCGCGCCCCAGCTCCCCATCGATCTGCCAGTCACTGAGCGCGAGCTTGCCGCCGACGATGCGGAAGCGCGGCCGCTTGCCCTCGGCGATTCGCCGGAGATTGTCGGCGCGCACGGCCGCCGGAATCAGCGGAAGCGACGCCCCGAGCTCGCCACCGAGGCGCCCGCGCCGATCGGCTGCTTCGAGCACTGCCTGGAACGAGACAGGGCCGCGATTGCGATCGAAGCCGGAGAGCACCCACTCGATCGCGTCCGCGAGCGGCTTCCCGGTAAGGTCCGCGATCGGAGAGCGATCCCGAGCCTCGCTGACCTCGCGCGCACGACTCTCGCGTGGTTCTCGGGGCTCCCGGGGCTCACGCGGCTCGCGGGATTCTCGCGGCTCGCGGGATTCTCGCGGTTCGCGCGGCTCCCGGGGCTCGCGCGGCTCGCGGCTTTCGCGCAGGGCTTCTGCCACGGGCAGCTCGGCGGGAGCATCCGTCACCGTGTACGACGGCAAGTCGTCGCCGCCACGCTCCTCGAGCCCGCGACCGCGCCGCCTGCGCCGCCTCCGCCGCCGCCCCCGCCCCCCCCCCCCAACCCCTCC
>QGUH01000944.1 GCA_003242355.1 Pseudomonadota bacterium | reverse complement strand
GATCATCCCGTACAGCGGCTCGTGGCTCGATTTCGAGTTCGACCCGAAGGACCTCATCTACGTCCGCATCGACCGTCGCCGGAAGATGCACGCCACGGTGCTCCTCCGCGCGCTCGGCTACAGCACGCAGGACCTGCTCAACTACTTCTACTCGACGGAGACCGTTTATCTCGACAAGGGCGGCAAGTTCTCGAAGAGCATCGAGTTTCAGCTGTTGCCGGGTCAGCGCGCGACGCGCGACATCAAGATCGGCAACGAGGTGGTGGTCAAGAAGAACACGAAGTTCACGCGTATCGCCATCGCCAAGCTGAAGGAAGCCGGGCTCGATCGCCTGCCCGTCGAGCTGCCCGATCTCATCGGCAAGGTCAGCGCCGAGGACGTGATCGACAAGGAGACCGGCGAAGTCCTGCTCGAGTGCAACGAGGAGGTCACCGAGATCACGCTGAATCGCCTGCGTGACGCCGGGATCACCGAGTTCAAGGTGCTCTACATCGACGGCCTGAACGTCGGCTCGTACCTGCGCGACACGCTGATCGCGGACAAGGTGAAGACCACCGAAGACGCGATCATGGAGATCTACCGGCGCCTGCGCCCCGGAGATCCGCCCACGCTCGAGACCGCCAAGCAGCTCTTCCACAACCTGTTCTTCAACCCCGAGCGCTACGACCTGTCGGCGGTCGGTCGACTGAAGCTCAACTACAAGTTCTACCGCGACCTGCCGGAGGAGAAGCGGCCCGGTCTCGACCAGACCACCCTCTCGTCGACCGACATCCTCGAGACGGTGCGGCACCTGATCGAGCTCAAGAACGGTCGCGGCTCGGTCGACGACATCGACCATCTCGGCAATCGCCGCGTGCGTGCGGTCGGCGAGCTGATGGAGAATCAGTATCGCATCGGCCTCGTGCGCATGGCGCGCGCGATCAAGGAGCGCATGAGCGTCTCGCAGGAGATCGACACGCTCATGCCGCACGACCTCATCAACGCCAAGCCCGTGGGCGCGGTGGTCAAGGAGTACTTCGGGAGCTCGCAGCTCTCGCAGTTCATGGACCAGACGAACCCGCTCAGCGAGGTGACGCACAAGCGCCGTCTGTCGGCGCTCGGGCCGGGCGGGCTCACGCGTGAGCGCGCGGGGTTCGAGGTCCGCGACGTGCACGCGACGCACTACGGCCGCATCTGCCCGATCGAGACGCCGGAAGGGCCGAACATCGGTCTCATCGCGTCGCTCTCGACCTACGCGCGCGTCAACGAGTACGGCTTCGTGGAGACGCCGTACCGGACCGTAACCGACGGTCAGGTCGACGACTCGGTGTCGTGGTTCAGCGCGCTCGAGGAAGAGGGCAAGTACATCGCGCACGCGGTGGCGCCCCTCGACGACAATCGTCGTTTCCGCGAGACGCTGGTCAGCGCCCGTTACAACGGCGATTTCCGGATGGCCTCGCGCGACCAGATCGAGCTGATGGACGTCGCGCCGAACCAGATGGTCAGCGTGGCCGCGGCGCTCGTGCCGTTCCTCGAGCACGACGACGCGAACCGCGCGCTCATGGGCGCGAACATGCAGCGCCAGGCCGTGCCGCTCGTGCGCACGGAGGCGCCGCTCGTCGGCACGGACATGGAACGCCGCGTCGCGATCGACTCGGGCGTGTGCGTGGTGGCGAAGCGCGACGGCGTGGTCGAGAGCGTCGACGCCGAGCGCATCGTGGTGCGCCCCGCCGAAGGCGAGGGCGACGAGGTGCCGGACATCTACCACCTCTCGAAGTACCAGCGTTCGAACCAGAGCACCTGCTACAACCAGAAGCCGGTCGTGCGCCGCGGCGAGGTCGTCAAGAAAGGCGACGTGCTCGCGGACGGCCCTGCCTGCGACATGGGCGAGCTCGCGCTCGGGCAGAACGTGCTCGTCGCGTTCATGCCCTGGCAGGGCTACAACTTCGAGGACTCGATCCTGGTCAGCGAGCGGATCGTCAAGGAGGACGTGTACACCTCGGTGCACATCGAGGAGTTCGAGTGCGTCGCCCGCGACACCAAGCTCGGCAAGGAAGAGATCACGAAGGACATCCCGAACGTCGGCGAAGAGGCGCTCAAGGACCTCGACGACGCGGGCGTGGTGCGCATCGGCGCCGAGGTGAAGCCGGGCGACATCCTGGTGGGCAAGATCACGCCGAAGGGTGAGAGCCAGCTGAGCCCGGAGGAGAAGCTGCTCCGCGCGATCTTCGGCGAGAAGGCCGGCGACGTGCGCGACAGCTCGCTCAAGGTCCCGCCGGGCGTGAGCGGCATCGTGATCGACGCGCGCATCTTCTCGCGCAAGGGCACGGAGAAGGACGAGCGCGCCAAGGCGATCGAGGAGCAGGAGCCGGCCAAGCTCGAGCGCACGCGGGACAAAGAGGGGAAGACCCGGCGCGAGCGTTTTTTGCGAAGGTCAAACGGCGTGTCGGCGGA
>QGUH01000943.1 GCA_003242355.1 Pseudomonadota bacterium | reverse complement strand
AAGGGTCACCACCCCGGGGGGCCCGCGCCCGGGGCCGGCACGGCGGGCGTGCGGCCGTCGTGCGCGCGCACGAGCTCGCTGGCGATGCGCACGCGCAGCGACTCCGGTGGCGAGCGTCGTGCACCGCGCTTTTCGGAGAACAGCGCCGCGAGCGCGCGTCGCCGCGGGGTCGCGCCGTTGTTCTCGACGGTGAGCGTCACGCTCTCCGCCGTGCTGGTCACGCTGACCCAAACCCGCGGGGTGGAGGCGCTCTCGGCCGCCGCATCCGCGGCGTGGAATACCAGGCTCGAGATCACCTGGCTCAGCCCTTCGCGCCGGCCCCGGGTGAGCGCGCCGCGCTCGAGCCGCTCGAGCAGCATTACTCCGCGGCTCTCGAGGTGCGCGCGCGCGAGCGCCACGGCGTTCTCGGTGATCTCGGCGAGGTCGAGCTCGACCGGGATCGATTCGCGTCGCTCGGGCGAGAGGAGGTCGAGCACGTGTTGTTGCAACTCCTCGATGGTGCGTCCGAGGTTCTGCGCGGTGCGCGTGACCTCGCCCACGCACGCGGTGAGCGTGGCATCGGTCGGGTCGGCGCTGTGGCAGAGCTCTTCCACGGCCTGTGCGAGCGCTTCGTGCTCGAGCACGAGCGCGCCGACCGGGCTCTCGAGATCGTGCGCGATGCGCTCGGATTCCCGCGTGTACGCGGCCACGCCGAACTCGCCGCTCATGCTCGACGGCATGCGCTCCGTATCGCCGGTGCTCAGGTGATGGTGCGCAGCGAGCGCCGTTACGCGCGCCACGGCCTCGAGGAACGCGAGCGTCTCCGCATCGAGCGCCGCTTCGTCTTTGAAGAGCAGAACGACCGCGCCGACGGTCGAGCGCGGCCCGATGAGGGGCAGGGCGAGGGCCGTGCGCGCGCCGATCTTCTTGATCTCGCGCGCGTCGTCGATGCCTTCGCGATCGCGATCCACGTCGGCCAGCCGCGCCGGCGCGGCGCTCGACAACGCGCGATCCGCGAGCGCACGCAGGCCCCGCGAGAGCGCGCTCGACGTGCTGCGCGCGCGGCTCCCGAGCCCGCGCGTCGTCGTGGGAACCAGCTTGCCGCCACGTGCGAACGCTGCTCCCGCAACGGCGCCCGTTCCCGAGAGCGCAGCGTCGAGCGCGGCATCGAGAGGGCGGGTTTCTGCCGCGGAAATCTCGGCGATCAGGGTGAACAAAGCTCGGAGACGGTTCGGGCAAAGCTCGGGTGAGTGCACGGCGGGTCACCAAGGCACCGGAAACGCCGGTGTCGAACCACGAGGTTTTAGAAAAGGAGCCTAACCGAGACTCGTTCTCGAGCTCAAATGCAGAGCAACGGATTCGTGTTGTCTCCGATGTAGGTTCAGGCGGGAGATGCGAGGGCCTTGCGCAGCACCGGATATGGGCCGAAGTCGTTCACCACTTCGAAGCCTGCGGCGGAGAACAGCGAGAACGGTCCCGTCCAGACCTCCGCGTCTCCGAGATGCTCGCCGCGACGTGGAAACGCTTCCACAAAGCGGGCGCCATGCGCCCGAGCAACCTCCAGAGCGCGGGCCAGCAGGCCACGAGCAACGCCGGTTCCGCGCGCCTCGGGATCGACGAGCACGCAGCCGATCGTGAACACGTCCTGCCGATCGCCCGAAAAGCACGGCAGGCCGCGGTACACCCGCTGCGCATAGAGCTTCTCGACGTGCTCGGCGCGCGTGAGCTTCATCCAGCCGACGATGTCGGGCCCCGAACGGGCGACCACTCCATGGGGAGCGCGGTCGGTCCGGCCGAGAGTTTCCGTCAGCTCCGCGATGCCGGACTCGCGACCAAACGCCAGCCGCTCGAGCCACGCGTTCTTGTCGCCCGCAAAGTGCCAGTAACGGCAGAAACACGTGCACCCGGCGCGGTCGAAGAGGGCGACGAGCGCCGGCACGTCGCTCGCGCGCACCTCTTCGAACGTGCGTTCGGCCGACGCCGCCGAGGGTGAGCGTTCGGAGCTCACGCCGCGACCAGCCGTTCGACGGCCGACCCGACGGTGAACAGCCGCTCTTCCTCGAAGGCGGGTGCGAGCAACTGGAGCCCGACGGGCAGCTTCGGACGATCGGGCCGCTCGGGGGTCGGCGCGCACGGCACCGTCAACCCGGCGATACCGGCGAGGCTCGCCGGCAGCGTGTACACGTCGGCGAGGTACATCGCGAGCGGGTCGTTCACCTTTTCGCCGAGCGGGAAGGCGGGGGTCGGGCTCGTCGGCACGGCGATCACGTCGACGGACTCGAACGCCTGCGCGAAGTCGCGGGCGATCAACGTACGCACGCGCTGCGCCTTTCGGTAGTACGCGTCGTAGTACCCCGCGCTGAGCACGTACGTGCCGAGCAGGATGCGGCGCTTCACTTCTCTGCCGAAGCCGTGGTCGCGCGTCGCGCCGTACATCGCGATGAGGTCGCTGCGC
>QGUH01000942.1 GCA_003242355.1 Pseudomonadota bacterium | reverse complement strand
CGCGCGCGGATGCGGACGTGTACCTCACGGTCGCAGAAAGCCTGCTCCGCGGCAGCCGGCAGACACCGAACGCGGGCGGCGACGCGACTCTCGTTTCGACCCTGTACCAAGCGGCATCGGCGGGAATGGGGTACCGCCAGCTCGAGTTGTTCGGCGGCTCCCCGCGCGACATCGACTTCTCCCAGTTCGAGCCGCGCGGGCACTACGCGGGCTACCCCGCGCTCGAGCAGTACTTCCGCGCCATGCTCTGGCTGGGGCGCATCGACTTCCGCCTGCTCGAGACGCAGCAGGACGGCTCGCGGGTGTTCCGCCGGCGCCAGCTCGAGGCGGCGCTGCTCCTTCGAGAGCTGATCGATGCTTCGCTCCGCCCGCACTTCGATCGCATCGACCAGGTCGTGACGGCATTCGTGGGCGAGCACGACTACATGCAGCTTGCCGAGCTCGACGCCCTGCTCGCGGACCTTTCGGTGACCTCGCGCGCGGAGCTCGCGATCCTCGACGACGCGACCATCGTCGAGGCGATCCTGGCCGGCGGCTACGGCACGCAGCGGATCTCGAGCCATTGGATGGAGAACTGGATGGAGCGGGGCACACTTCCGCTTTCCGCTTCCTTCGCGTTGCTCGGGCAGCGCTACGTGATCGACAGCCACGTCTTCTCGAACGTCGTCTATGACCGCGTGGCGGAGGGAGCCGTCCTGCGCATGATGCCGAACCCCCTGGACGTCGCGTTCGCCGCCCTCGGCAACGACCAGGCGGTTACGCTGCTCGCGCCGGAGCTCGAGCGCTACGACTATGCGGCGGAGCTCGCCAGCATGCGCGTGCTCGCGGACGCGCACCCCGAGAGCTTCTGGAACGCGAACCTGTACAACCTGTGGCTCTCCGCGATCCGCGCGTTGTCTCCGGAGGCGGAGGCGATCGCCGAGCCGAGCTCGGGGCTGTTCCCGGCGGCGCGTTCGGAGGCCTGGGGCCGCAGGCTGCTTTCGACGCAGCTCGCGTCGTGGGCCGAGCTCCGGCACGACACCATCTTGTACGCGAAGCAGTCGTATACGGGCGCTCCCTCGTGCGAATTCCCGGACGCGTACCTGGATCCGTATCCCGAGTTCTACGCCAAGGTTCGCGAGTACGCCGAGCACGGCAAGGTGCTCGTGCAGAGCCTCGGTTTGCCAGCGACTGGCAGGCTCGCCGACGTGCTCGACTACTTCGACCATCTGGCGTCCGTCGCGGCGCGGCTCGGCGAAATGGCGGAGTACCAGCGCACGGGCGCCGCGTTCACCCCGGAGATGATGGAGTTCATCAACGACGCCGTGACCGTCGAGAACGTCTGTGGCGGGGCAACCCTGACGAACCTCGGCTGGTACGGGCGGCTGTTCTTCGACCCGCACGGCGCGCTCGAGTTCGATCCGACCATCGCGGACGTGCACACGCAGCCCGCGGACGAGGGGGGCAACCCCGTCGGGCGCGTGCTCCACGTGGGAACCGGCGGGCCGCGCCTGATGACGGTGATAGCGGAGAACTGCAGCGGGCCGCGCGCCTACGTCGGCCTCGCCTCGTGGTACACGGAAGTCGTGACCGAGGATTTCGAGCGGCTGACGGACGAGCAATGGGCGCAGCAGCTCATGCAAACGCCGCCCCCCGATCCGTCCTGGCTCGCTCCCATCGTCACCCGCTGACCGCGGCGTCACTTCCCGCGAGCGGTCGGCCGAGGAACGGCTCGTCGCCGCGGAGCCCCCGCCGGCGTCGGGCCGGGAGTGGACGGCCGTGAACGGCTCGTCGCCGCGAAGCACCCTCCGGCGTCGGGCCGAGGGTCGCTCCCGCAATCGTTGAGCAGCGGTGTAGACGCCGCCCAATGGGCAATGCTTGGAGTCGTGGGGCCTATCGGCGTCACGAGGCAGCTCGATCGAAGGGCGCGCCCTGCTGCGCGCTGCGCTTCGCGCAGCGCTCCGCGACGGGCTCCAGTGCCGCCCGGCTAATGTTCGGCAATGCGGGAGCTCAACCTCGGCCGCTTCGCCGGCGTGTGCTCCGCGGCTCCTTGGCCGTTCTCGGCGCGAAGGGGCCAGTGGTGCGTCATGGGAACGGCACGTTACTTCTCTTACGAAGCAAACCGCAAAGGGGGCCCATGCCCGAAACGAACGCCCCTTTTCGTCAGTTCCTCGCTCAGCCGTCACTTCCCGCGAGCGGAAGCGAGCCCGCGACGAGCGAAGCGAGTCGCGTCGGAGAGGTCGGCGGAGAACGGCTCGTCGCCGCGAAGCACCCTCCGGCGTCGGGCCGAGGGTCGCTCCCGCAATCGTTGAGCAGCGGTGTAGACGCCGCCTAATGGGCAATGCTTGGAGTCGTGGGGCCTATCGGCGTCACGAGGCAGCTCGATCGAAGGGCGCGCCCTGCTGCGCGCTGCGCTTCGCGCAGCGCTCCGCGACGGGCTCCAGTGCCGCCCGGCTAATG
>QGUH01000075.1 GCA_003242355.1 Pseudomonadota bacterium | reverse complement strand
ACCGTTTAGACAGAGGTTGTAGCGGTAGCAGAGGACGCGGCCCGGATCCTGCTCGATGAGATCGATGTGCTCGTCGTGCGGGCGCGTGAACGCGTGGTGCGCCGCGGCCCAGCGCTTGTGCTCTTCGTCGTACTCGAAGAGCGGCGGGTCCACGACCCACGCGAACTCGAATCGGCCGCCGTGCCCGACCTCCGGAATGAGGCCGAGCTTCTTCCCGAGGTGCACGCGCAGGTTCGCGAGCACCGTGTGGACGAGCGAGGCGCGCCCGAACTGGAAGAGGAGAAGATCGCCTTCGCGGGCGCCCGTCGCGGCATTGATCGCGCGGCAGAGCTCGGGAGTGATGCTCTTGCTGAGCGGGGACTGCGTCCAGAGGCCGTCCGGGCCCACCTTGGCGCGCGCGAGGCCGGCGGCGCCCATGCTCTTCGCGAGCTGCTCGAGCTTGTCGGTCTCGGTGCGCGAGAGGTTCGCGCTCGCGGGGACGACGAGTGCCTTGACGATCTCGGCCGGCAAATCGCGCCGGTATGCGCCGCTCCGGAACTTCTCCGCGATGGGCTGCCAGAACGGTACGCCGCCGCCGCCGTGCTCGACGACGAGATCGGTGAGGTCGACGTGCTGCATGTCGAAGCGCAGATCCGGCTTGTCGTTGCCGTACTTGCGCATCGCCTCGTCGTAACGCATCCGCGGAAAGCGGCGCTCGGGGTACTTCGCCGCGAGATCGAAGCCGGCGGCCTCCCAGATCGCGAAGACGAGCCCCTCGACGAGCGTGAAGACGTCGTCCTGGTTCACGAAGCTGAGCTCGATGTCGATCTGCGTGAACTCGGGCTGGCGATCGAGCCTGAGATCCTCGTCGCGGAAGCAGCGCACGATCTGGAAGTACTTTTCGAACCCCGCCACCATGAAGAGCTGCTTGAAGAGCTGCGGGCTCTCGGCGAGGGCGTAGAACTTGCCCGGATGCAGGCGGGCGGGGACGAGGAAGTTGCGCGCGCCGCCCGGCGTGTACTTCACGAGGAAGGGCGTCTCGATCTCGAGGCAGCCCTGACTGCTCAGATAGCTGCGCGCCGCCTGATTCACGCGGTGGCGGAGGCGGAGCGCCCGCTGCAGCGGCCCGCGTCTGAGGTCGAGGTAGCGGTACTGGAGCCGCACTTCTTCGCGCGTCTCGAGCGAGTCTTCGATTGGGAAAGGCGGCGTTTCCGCCTTGTTGAAGATCGTGGCCTCGACCACGCTCACCTCGATCTCGCCGGTGGCGAGGTTCGGGTTGGCCGCGCTCACGAGCTTGCCTTCCTTCTTGCTGAACTGCTCGCCGCGAGACCGCACGACGCCGCGGATGCCAATCACCCACTCGGAACGCAGCTGGTCGGCGATGCGGTGCGCGTCCGGCGACGTCTCCGGGTCGAAGACGATCTGCGTTATCCCCTCCCGGTCGCGGAGGTCGACGAACACGATGGAACCGTGATCGCGCCGATTCTGGACCCACCCGAACAGCACAACTTCCTTGCCGATGTCGGCGGCGCGCAGTGCGCCACAGTCATGGGTCCGTTTGAGCTCGTCGATGAAGCGGGCCACGCTTTCCTCCAGAAAAGAAGGCGCGTGCCCGATCCAACGGCCCGGCGCGCGCCAGGGCCCGCCTTCTTAGCACGAAGCGTCCGCCCGGTGCGCGATTCGCCGCCGAAAACTGGCCCGTCGGGGCTCGGACGTGGCACCCGTCGTCCGTGACGCCACGGCAAACGCCGAGCTCTGCGTGGAGAGAGGCATTCCACGTCGCGTGCGGCCTCCTTTCGTTCGCTCTGCCAGCCGTGCTCGCCGGAATGCGCGCCCCGCTCGCCCCGCACTGGGCGGACGATCTCGGCGTGGTGCGGGTGCTCGGGGGTGAGCCACTGGGCTTCGAGGGGTTCGCCTCGCGCGCGCTGTTCACGTTGGTGGACGCCCTGCCCGCCGGGACTCGCGTCGCGCGCGCTGCTTGGATTGGGAGCGCCGCTGCAGGCGTGGTGGCGCTTGCGCTGTACGCGCTCGGCCGGCGCCTGCTCGTCGCGCGCGGCGCTTCGGCGCTCGCGGCCGCGCTCGTCCCGCTCGCCGGCGCGCTCACCGCCACGCTCGGTCCGGCGTTTCAGCTCGCTGCGGCGACGCCGGGCGGTGCGGCGCTCGGCGCAGGGCTCGCCCTCGCCGCACTGTGGCTCGCGCTCGGCCCCGGTCTGCAAAGCGGCATGGCGGCGTTCGCACTCGGCGCGCTCGCGGCGGCGACGGCGGTCGAAGCGCGCTGGACGGCGCTCGCTCTGGGTGCGGCGCTCCTCGTTGCTCTGCTCACACGGAGGGTGCTGCCCGAGCCGCGTCGCGTCGCGCTCTTTCTCGTGGGGGCGTTCCTTCCCCTCGCGTATCCTGCCTTCCGCATCGTGCGCAGCGCCGCGGTCGCCCCCGGAGGGCTGCGCGAGCTGCTCTTGCCGCTCGGCGAGGGGCGCGCGTTCTTCGAGACCGGGATCGCGCTGACGCGCTTCACGAACGACGCCGGCCTTCTCGTCGCCGGTTCGGCGCTCGGTGGCCTCGTGCTCGGCGTGCTCGATCGAAGGACCCGCGCCGTCGCGCTCCCTCTGCTCGCGCTCGTGCTCGTCGACGCCGCGTGCGGCGCGCCACCGCGCGCGCTCGTCGACGCCGATCTGCGCGTGGGCGTGCGCCTGCTCGCGCTCGCGGCGTTCGCCGTTTCGGCGGTGGTCGGCTTCCATGGCGCCTTGCGCGCTCTTTCGAGCGTTCGTGTTCCGTTCGCGCGCACGGCGCAGGCGCTCGTCGCCGTGTACGGGCTCACCCTGGTGTTCGTCGCGCTCGAACGTTCGAGCGGCGCCGTGGAAGCGCGCTCCGAGAGCCGTGCTTCGCTCTGGAGCCAGCGCCTCCTCGACAGCGTGCCGTCGAAGAGCGCGCTGCTCGTCCGCTCAGCCCCCACGTATTTGCGCCTTCGCGCCGCGCGGCTCACGGGCGAGGTTCGAACCGACGCGCTGCTCGTCCCGACGGCGTACGCGCACGAGCCGAGCATTCAGCGAGAGGTCCTCGCGCACGAGCCGGCCGCATTTCCGGTGCTGCGGGACTTGCTGCTCGCGGGGCGCCCTTCCGAGCACGCCCTCTCGACGTTGGCCGACGCGCGGCCCACCTTCGTGGAGCTCGACCCGAGCTGGGATCCGCGCCTGTACAAACACCTCGTTCCCGGCGAGTTCCTGAGCCAGTTTTCGCCCCACCCGCTCGGGCGTTCGGATCGTCGCCTCGAGCAGGAGCTTGCGGCACGCGCGTCGGAGAAAGCCACCGACGACGTGCTCGACTGGGGGATCGGGCGCGATCCGGCGACGCGCGCGATGCTCCTTTCGGCGATGACCGAGCGCGCGCTCTTGCTCGGAACGCTCGGCGATCGCGAGGGCGCGCGGCGCGCCACGGAGGCCATCCTCGCCCTGGATCCGGACGCCATGGTGGGGCGCCGGTTGCAGGCGCACCTGGCCGATCCCGACCGGGAGCGCCTCGACCTTCGCGACCTCCTCGCCGCGCGCTGACGCGCTCGCGGGTCTTTGGCGCAGCGTTCGGGTTCGGGTGTAGCATCGGCGCATGCTCCGTCTCCGCCCGTTCTGGCTGCTGCGTTCGTCTCTGGTTTCGTTCGCGGCCGGGCTCGCGCTCACGAGCGGATGCGGCGGCGCCTCGGGAACGACTGCACAACCAGAGACGCCGCCCGCAGCGGTCGTCTCGCCCGAATCCGAAGCCCCAGAAGCTTCCGGCACGGCGCCCGACGCGGGAACCCCTCCGCCCTCGGAGGCCTCGCCCGGAGCCGCTTCGGAGAGCGAGCAAGGCGAGGCGGCGGCACCGCCGCCCGCTGCGCCCGACCCGTACGACCTTTGCCAGAAGATGTGCGACCGGCTCGTGGAGCGGTGTTCGGCGTCGCTGGTCGAGCAGTGTCGGGCGAATTGCGATCAATGGGATGCGCCCCGTCCCGGTTGCGAAAGCGAGGTGCGCGCAGCGCTCGAATGCGCGAGCACGGCGGAGGACCTGCAGTGCGTGAACATCGTGCCGAGCAGCTGCACGCGCGCCTTCCGGCGCATCGAGGCCTGCGAAAGCGGTAAGCCGCTCGCGCCCGAGGCGAACGCGCTCGAGATCCCGAAGAGCTGGCAAGCGTTCGAGTCCGCCGAAGATGGCTTCTCCGTACCCATGCCTCCCGGGGTGGAACGGACGGTGGAAGGTTCCGAGCGGCGTTACACCGCGGTCGAGAACGGGGTGAGTTACGCGGTGCGCGTTCGTCCCGCGCCCGCGGGAAAGCCCAAGGACATCACCGTGGCCCAGGAGGTGCTCGCCCCCTGCATCAAAGGCCTGAAGCTGACGGGGCTCATCGAACGACCGGAGCGGCGTTCGCTCGAGTTTCGCGCCGCGTGTCCCGATGGGAGCGCGGCGAGCGGTCTTTTGCTCACCGCTTCGGGCAAGCTGTACGTCCTGTCGGTGATCGCGCCTCGGGGGACGACCGCTCAGCGTGACGGATTCGTGTACAACTTCGCGCTCAGACCGGCTCGCTGACGGCTTCGCGCCCTTGCCGCCGATGTGAATGCGGCGGAGCTCCTCCCCGCGCGGGCAGTCCGCTCAACGCGAGTCTCCACATCCTTCGGCGCGTTCCCAATCGCTCGTTCCTCTGGATCGGACCGATGCCTTCGTCTCTCCGCCGCGTTCGCGCCGGCGTGCTCGCGCGGACGCGGCCCTCGAGGCGGGCTCCGAAGGCGAATTCGGCTGGAGATCCACTCCGGTCTCGGCCATCCCTTCCGGCGTCGGCTAGAAATCGAAGCTAGGCTGTTTGCCCCGGGTCGACCGAGCTCGGGAAGTCGAACGAGAAATCCCCATGCGCGCGCTCCGTTACACCCTCTGCGACGTTTTCACCGATCGTCCCCTCGCGGGAAATCAGCTCGCGGTGTTCACCGACGCGCGGGGTCTCGACTCCGAGCTCATGCAGTCGATTGCTCGCGAGATGAACCTGGCCGAGACGGTGTTCGTTCAGGAGCCGCAGGCGGGTGGGCACGCGCGGCTGCGCATCTTCACTCCCACGCGTGAAGTGCCGTTCGCCGGTCATCCGACGCTCGGCAGCGCGTTCGTGCTCGGCGGCCCGCTGCAGCTCGAGCGCCTCCAGCTCGAGACCGGGTCGGGCACGGTTCCGGTTCGGCTCGAACGCGAGGGACCGCGCGTGGTGTTCGGATGGATGGAGCAGCCGGTGCCGAAGCGGCGCGTCTACGACGACGCGTCGGACCTGCTCGCGCTGCTCGGCCTTTCCGGATCGGAGCTGCCCGTCGTCGAATACGACAACGGGCCGCGCCACGTGCTCGTCGCTGCGTCGGGAATCGACGTGGTGACGGGGCTCACTCCCGATTTCTCGGGGCTCGCCGCGCTCGAGGCCGGCGTGAGCGTGTTCGCGAGCCGCGGCTCCGAAGTGCGAACGCGCATGTTCGCCCCGGGGTACGGCATTCGAGAAGATGCCGCCACGGGATCGGCCGCGGGCCCCCTCGCCGTTCACCTGGCAGTGCACGGACGCGTCGCTTGGGGCGAGCCCATTCGTATCGGGGAAGGCGGCGAAATTTGGCGTTCTGCCGGGCTGTTCGCCGGTGCGGTCGGAGCCGGCGATCGCGTCGATCGCGTCGAGGTCGGCGGCGCGGCCGTGATCATCGGCCGAGGCGAGCTCCGGATCTGAGCCCTGCGGCGCAGCGCGGCGGCGCTTGCGCACGGGAGCGACGCGCGTCCTCTTGCCCCGGTGTCCCGATTCGCCTCGGGGCTCGCGTCGTGCTCGGCGAGATTGGTGCTCGCGCGGTGCGCTCCGCGTCGCGTCTCCGGCGCGATGCGGGTTGTGCGCCTTACGCCTCTGGCCGTCGAACGGCACCGCGGTTGCACGCACTGCAAAGACAAGCCGCCCTGCTCGGCGCGGGCTCCTCGGGAGCACGGGACGGTCTGCGATTCGAACCCGCGCGACGCGCGACTGCGAGGTGAGGACCATGCTCGAGGTTTCGATCACCAGAGGACAGGCGATGGAGAGGCCGCAGGCACCCCGGTGGATCACCGCGGCGTTGCTCGGCGCTGGGTTGACCTACCTCTTCGATCCCGTGAGCGGTCGGCGACGCCGCGCCCGCGTGCGGGACCTCGGGGCGCATTGGGCGCGCCTGAGCTCGGTCGCCGTCCGCAAGACGCGCACCGACTTGGAGCACCGGGCTCGCGGCATCCTCGCCATCGCGCGGGCCCGAGCCCGTGGCGACGAAGACGTGTCCGACGAGACGCTGGTCGCCCGCGTTCGCGCGCGCCTCGGCACGGCCGTGTCGCATCCCCACGCGGTGGACGTCGAGGCGCACGAGGGCACCGTCGTGCTTCGCGGTCCGATTCTCGAGCACGAGGCGCACCGGGCGCTCCGAGCCGTGCGGCGGCTGCGTGGCGTGCGCGCCATCGACGATCGGCTCGAACGCCACGCGAGCAGCGAGAACGTGCCGGCGCTACAGGGCGGCGTCGAGCGGCGCCGGCGCCCGGAGATCTTGCAAGAAAACTGGACGCCCGCCGTCCGCCTGCTCGCGGGAGCGGCCGGGGTGGCGTTGCTCGCGCGGGGTGCTCGTCCGGAGGCGCGGAACGGGGTCGCCGTGGCGCTCGGCGTCGGGCTCTTTTTGCGTGCTGCGACGAATCTGCCCGTGCGGCGCATGCTGGGCCTGCGCTCCAAGGGCAAGAAGGCCATCGTGCTCCAGAAGTCGATCCACGTGGAAGCGACGCCGGAGGAGCTGTTCCAGGTGTTTCGCAATGCGCGCGCGCTGCCGCGTTTCATGTCGCACCTCGCGAGCGTGGAGGTCGACGGGCAGAAGTCGCGCTGGGAGGCCTACGGGCCCTTCGGCACGCGCGTGCATTGGGCAACCGAGATTACCGAGGTCGAGGAGAACCGGCGGATCGTTTGGGAGAGCACGCCCGACTCGCGGATTCGCACGAACGGCGTCATTCGCTTCGATCCCGATTCGAGGGGCGGCACGTTCATCCACGTGCGCATGAGCTACGATCCGCCGGCAGGGATCTTCGGCCACTGGGTGGCGGAGCTTTTCCGCGTGGATCCGAAGCATGCGCTCGATGACGACCTGCTGCGGCTCAAGTCGCTGCTCGAAAACGGCAAGGCGCGGGCGCACGGTGAAACGGTCACCCGCGACGACGTGCTGCCGCCCGAGCCGCAGCCGACTCCCGTGGAGGAAGCGACCGAGCTCTTGCGGACGATTCGGGAGTAGCGAGCGGGTTGCCCATGTATCTCTACGTCACGGCCCGGCAGTTCGAGCTCACCGAGGGGTTGCGCAACTACGTCGAACAACGGCTCGTGCGGTCCGCGCGCAATCACGCGAACCCGCACGACCTGCAGCGCATGGAAGTGCAGCTCTACAAGGTCGGTGAGGGAGAGCCGCGGTTCGGTTGCCACGTGCTCCTCCACATGCCCGGTCAAAAGGACATCAACATTCGCGAAGAAGCGCTCGATCTGTACGAAGCCATCGACGGCGCCGACAAACGCCTCGTCCGCACCCTCGTCGATCGGCGCGAGCGCCGCCTGACGAACGCCCGGCACCCCAAGAAGTTCAGTTGGGATCGCCTCGGGCGAGCGCTCGGGTGGGTGCGACGCTAGGCGCCCATCGGCGACGCGCACTCGCCGGGCGCGGTTCGACGCCTTGCCCGGCAGTGCGCGCTCGGTGTACTCATCCCCCGTTGGCGGCCGAGTGCCCGGCGTGCGCGCGCTGGCCGCCGAGGAAGCGGATGCCGTTCCTTCGCGTCTCGCCCTGGCTGCTTTCGGGGATCGCGCTCGCGGCGGCGCCGGCATGCGTCCGCACGCAACACGTCGCTCAGGCGCCGAAAGCAGCGACCGCGGCAGAGGAAGAGCTCCGCGTCGTCGACGTCGAGCCCACGAACGAGCCCGTGGCGGTGTTCGAGCTCGAAGGCGAGCCGTTCTGCTTCGTTGGAGCGAACAACTACTATTTGAGCTTCAAGTCGCCCGCGATGGTCGAGGACGTCTTCGTGCAGGCGAAGGCGATGGGCGTTCGCGTGATCCGTTTCTGGGGGTTCATCGATCGCGGCTCCCTCGATGGGTCCGTTCCGAGCGTCGACGGCGACGGCACCAAGGACGGTGTTTACCTCCAGTACTGGGACGCGAGCGCGAAGCGCCCCGCGTACAACGACGGCAAGCACGGCTTCGAGCGCGTCGATTTCGTGCTCCACAAGGCGCGGGAGCACGGAATCAAGCTCACGTACGTGCTCACCAACAACTGGCGAGAGTTCGGCGGCATGGACCAGTACCTCACCTGGTACGGGCTCACGGAGCATCACCGCTTCTACACGGATGCTCGCGTGAAGGCGGCGTACAAGGCCTGGGTTTACCACGTCGTCACGCGCGTCAACTCGATCGACGGCGTTCCGTACCGCGACGATCCGGCCATTTTTGCTTGGGAGCTCGCCAACGAGCCCCGCTGTCGGAGCTTCCGCGACTTCGACGTGATGGAAGGTTGGGACACGAGCACCATCACGGCCTGGGCGGACGAGATGTCGAGCTACGTCAAGTCGCTCGACCCCAATCACCTGGTCGCCGTGGGGGACGAGGGGTTTTTGCAGGGCGGCGGCGAGGGCTTCCCCCATCAGGCAGCCGACGGCGTCGATCACCGCGCGCTCACGGCGCTGCCGAACGTCGATTTCGGCACGTTTCACCTCTATCCCGACAATTGGGACCTCGGCATCGAGTTCGGCAATCGCTGGGTGGAAGCGCACATCGAGCTCGCGCGCGAGCTCGGAAAGCCGATCGTGCTCGAGGAGTACGGCGTTCGGGTGCGGAGGAACGAACGGAACGCGATCACCTGGGGCTGGGAGCGCCGGAAAGTCGCGTACACCAACTGGAACGAGCTCATGCTCCAGCGCGGCGGAGCCGGAGCGATGTTCTGGATCCTCGTCGGTTACGACGATCGGCACGGCCTCTACCCCGACTACGACCAGTACTCCGTGTACAACGGAGGACCGAGCGCCGCGCTCCTCGCGGGCTACGCGCGCCGCTTCGCCCAGCACGCGCGCGCGTGCGAGCTCGCGCCGCCGGCGACGTTGCCGCCGAGCAAGTTCGTGCGCGTGCGGCCGCTGCCCGGTCACGAAGCGCCTCGCGCCTCGAGCGACGTCTTCGCGCCGTGGACGGGCTGACGCCCGCGTGGTTCGTCGCTCCCCTCGCTTTCCAACGCGCTTCGGTTTCTTCGGCCGCCCACGAACTCGCACTTGGGCGGTCGATTTCGTCGTCTCCCGTCGAGGCGCGCTCTTTCGGTGTACGGCCGAAGCAGCGCGGTGCGGCGTACCGGACGAAACGCACAGCGGCTTTCCGGTCGGCCGCGCGATAGACACCGCGGGAGTCCTATGGCACACACGGCGGCCGATGAATGCGGTGTGTTCCGTGAGGCTCCGAACCTTCGCGCGGTCGCTCCTCGGGTGGGCGTTCAGGTGTCGATTCAGCTG
>QGUH01000074.1 GCA_003242355.1 Pseudomonadota bacterium | reverse complement strand
CCCCGCTGCAGTGGGCCCTTCGGGCGCGGTCCCTTCCAGGCAGCCGCGTCGGCGACCATTGTGCCCCCGGGCCGAGGCGTGCGCGCGGGCCCATCCCCCGGCCGGACCACGTGCACGCGGGGCCCCACCAGCCGAAAGGGCTCGCGCGCTTCCCTGGGCAAGAGCTCGACGACCACGTGGCGCGCGGCCGGCAAGAATCGATTCGCCACGCGCCGGATCTCTTCGGCCGTTATCGACGCTAGCTCCCGGTCCATCGCTCGTGGATCCGGAGCGAGCCCGAGCGCGACTCGGGCAGCCAGCCAGCGCGCCTGCTCGACGCTTTCCTGGAGCGCGAACCGCGAGCGGAGCTCGAGCCTCCGCCGAGCACGCGCGATGGCATCGGTGCTCATCGTGCCATCGCGCACGCGATCGAGCACCGCATCGATACGCGACTCGAGGTCGTTGGTCACTGCCGGTGCGCCCCCGAAAACCTGGATCGCAAACAGAGCCTCGCCCTGGCTCCGATCGATCCGCCCCCGAACGTCGAGAGCGTTCCCCGACCCGACGAGCGGCTCGTAGAGCGGAGAAGTCGGCCCCGAAAGCAGCTCCGCCAGAAGCTCGAGCGCCCGATGCTCGCGCGTTTCGGCGCCCGGCACGACCCAGGCGCGCTCGTATATCGGGGCGCGGAGGTCGGCCGCTTCGACGGCCATGTACCGAGGGCTCGTCTGGCGTGGCGCGCGCGGCGGCGGCAGATCGACGCTGGATGCGTCGCGATGCTCGAAAAGCTCGTCGACCACGTCCCGTATCGCGTTCGGCTCGAAGTTTCCGGCGATTGCGAGCACGGCACCGGCGAGATCGTAATGCTCGCGATGAAAGCGCCGTGCCTCCTCGAGTGTCGGCTCCATCGAGGTCGGCGAGAGCCCACCCACGAGCGGGAAAGCCAGCCAACGAGCGCGCCTGTGCACCTCCTCGGCGCGATCGTGCTCCCCGCCCAGTCGGCGCGCGGTGACACGAGCAGCGAAATTCTCCTCCGTGAGCGCGTGCGGCCGATGGCGGCCGCTCTCCACCCAGAGCGCGAGCGGCAGCTCGTGCGCCGGCACCACCGTGCAGAACACCGCTCGATCTCCATCGAGCGTCACTTCCGTGCGCCCGCCACGGCTCTCGACGAGGCGCGTGAAGTGCGCTCCCCGAGCGCGTCGTCCCCCCTCGCGAACGGTTTCGGCAACCACACGCGCGAGCTCGCCGCGGTAACTTCCGTCGCGGCCGAGGCCCGCTGGAAAGGACGTGCACGCGGCTGCCGTGGCAGAAGACGGCTCGGCATGCATCACCACACGGAGGCCGCTTTCGAAGAACTCGAGCACCGCGTAGCCGCTCTTTTCGCGTCCGTCGGGCGCCGCGACGTCCTCGGCGCGGGCCCCGGAGGCGAGGGCGACGCCGGCGAGGCAGAGGGCGAGCGAGCGGCGAGCCGCCATCCCCCGACGGCTATCACGGCGAGGGCTCAATTCGCATTCTTCCGAGCAAAATGGGCCGCTCCGCGCCCTTCGACCCGACGGATTCGTGGAATGGTGGACGAACCGCGCAACTTTGTTCATCCTGCGCGGTCGAGACTCGTGTTTCGAGCAGCGATCGTTCTCCTCATTGCGATGGTCGTGGCGATGCCAGCCAGCGCTAGCGGCCGCGAGACACGCACCCACATCGTCGCCCCGGGGCAGCTCCTCGGGACCATCGCGCGGAAGTACGGTATCAGCGTACAAGCACTGTGCGGCGCGAACGGCCTGAACGAGAACGACATCATCCGTCCGGGTCAGCGCCTCGTCATTCCGCCACCGCGATCGGCGAACAAGCCCGGGACCCACATCGTCGCACCCGGCCAGACGTTCGTGAGCATCGCGAAAGCGTACGGCGTCACCGTCAAGGACCTGCTCGCGGCGAACCGTATGCGGGAGACGGACGTCATCCGTCCGGGTCAGCGCCTGGTCATTCCGCCGCGCAAGGCGAGCACCTCGAGCGGTGGAAACGCCTCGCGCGGCGGGAGCTCGGGCTCGGGCGTCAGCGACAACGGTTACCGGACCCACCGCGTGGAAGAGGGGCACCGCCTCTCGCTCATCGCTCGGCGTTACGGTGTCTCGACCGCTGCGCTCGCCGCGGCCAACGGGATAAAGCCGGATTCGGTGCTGCGAGTCGGTCAAATCCTGAAGATTCCGGAACCCGGCGTCGGCGTGACCCCGACGGGGAAGCGCTCCTATGTCCGGCTCATTGGATACCGGCAGCGCTACGAAGGGCCCGTGTTCGACCGCAACGGGCGCCTGCTTCCCGCGGCGCGGGCCGGTTTTGCACGCGTGCTCGGCACCGGAGGCAAGCGCCCCCCGCTCGACGAACGCCTGATTCGCCTCCTCGTGCAAACGAGCGATCACTTCGGCGGCCGCCCGCTGCGCATCGTGAGCGGCTACCGGCTCAAGTCGTACTACCAAGACTCCCGTCACCGCATGAGCCGCGCGGTGGACTTCAGCATTCCCGGAGTTCCGAACGAAGTCCTGCGCGATTACCTCCGCCGATTCCGCAACGTCGGGGTGGGCTACTACCCCAACTCGAGCTTCGTGCACCTCGACGTTCGATCGAGCTCGGCATACTGGGTCGACTACGCGCGCCCCGGTGAGCCTCCGCGCAAAACCCCGTATCGCATCGCGGCCACCCCGCGGAAGGACGCCACCGCTCCCAGCGCCGCTGCCGAGCCGCTGCGTCCGATCGACGCCCCGTCGCCGGGCGCGCGGAAGTTCGGCACGAGCCGTGTGGGTCTCGGCGCTGCTGGCGTCGCCCTGGGCGCCGAGGGTCTGTAACACGCGCGACTGACACCACCGCTCCCAGGCGGACGAGCCGCGCCCCTACCAGCGCGTCACGGGCGGGGTGCGGCGCCCGGAACTACAGCGACCTCTTCCGCGGCCGGCGGCGTGAACACGCCGTCTTCGTCCGCATCGACGAACACCGGGTTCGTGAACGCGAAGGGCAGCACCCGCCGTCGGTCGAAAACTGCCGACATCGGACGTTCTCCCCGCGCGACGACCACGATCCACGAGTCGCGATCGAGGTCGAGCTCCGTATGCCAAAGGATGTTCTTGGGTGGCTTTTGATGCGCTCGCGCCGGCGCCGTATCCGTGAGCACACCGTTCACCCAGAGCTCGACCCCGCTCACGTCCACCCAGCTGGGCGCGCGGGCTTCGAGTGAGATGGTGGCGCGCCGTCCCGTCACCGTCTCGCCGGGCCCCGCGGTGCCGTTCACCGCGAGCGCCAAGAAGATTCCGTTCGAGACCTGCACGTGACCCGCGAGCACCGCGCGCGCCACGTCGCTCGGATCGACCGCGCCCACCTCGTCGTCCGGCACGCGCACGTAGGTTCGCGGGTACCCGGCCCAGTTGATCACGAGACGGTGCGAATCGGAGCTGCCCGTCGCCGTGTACCGCCGGCCGTAGTTCAACAGCGTGAAGTATTCGCGCAGATTCTGCTGAATGAACGCGGGCGCCTCGAGGTCGTAGCCGTTGACCACCTCGATTGCGTCGAACTCGAGCGACGCATTCTCGGAGGCGGCTTGGCCAGTCGCCGCGTCGAGCTCGATACGATTGAAGTAACCGACACCCGGCATCCGCGGATGGTTCACCTGGATGACGGCGCCGGGTGCGCGAGCCCGGACTGCGGCGAAGAGCTCCGAAGGCGGCGTCTCGGAGTGAACGAACGGCCGAGTGCCGAACGGGAGGGGGTAAGCGTTGAAGTGCCCCCAGTGCAGCGTCGTGATCTCGATGCCCCGAGCCGTCGCGATGTCGCGTTGCGCTTCGAGGCGCTCGACGGCCGGCGCGTAGTCGGTGACGTGGTCGTGATCCGTCGCCACGGCGAACTCGACGCCCTCGGCGAGCAGCGACAGCACGCGCGCCTCGAGGCTCACGCTGGAGTCGTGCGACGGCGCCGCATGCAGATGGAAATCGCAGGCGACCCACCCGCGCGTGTCCACCGTGCGCTCGAGGACTGCGTGCACCGCCCTGCCCACGGCCGCGCTCACCTCGATCTCCTCGTCGATCAGCGAATACTCCGGCCCGCGAGAAACCGTCACGCGATACTTTCCGGGGCGCACGTCCGCCTCGCCCACCCCGTTGCGCAGATAGAGCACGTTCTGCAGGCCGCCGCCCATCTCCACGACTTCACCGAGCACCGGATCGGGTGTCGGAGGAACGCCCCGCACGAGAACCCGCGCCGGCATCTCGAGACCCGCGGCGTCCGTGATTCGGAACGAGAGGCGCCCCGGAAGCGGCGCGACCAGCCGGGACACGACCGTGGCACCAGCTTCGACGCGAACGCGCCGCTCGTCCTCACCGCCCGGCGCGTGGAGCTTGAGCAGGTATTCGCCGGGCGGCAGAGGCAGCTCGTATTTCCCGTCCTTGTCGGCGCGGACCGTGAGGGCCGGTTTCCCGTCGGCATAACGCGCCTCGACGGTGGCCCACGCCGGCGCGGGCTCGATATGCCCCACCACCCGCCCGACCTTGTGACCGAGAGCGCGGAAGGCGAGCTCCGCCACCGGCGCGAGACCTCCCTCGACCACGATCAGCTCGCGCGAGAACGAGAGCGAGCCGCCCGGCGGCACGTCGCCGACCCGCGCATAGGTCTCCTGCCCCACTTGGCCGATTCGGTCGAACGAGAACGTCGCTTCGACGGGACCCTTCGGAAACGCGAGCGCGTACGACAACACGCGCCCTTGGCGCGCGACCCACGGGACCTCGGCGCGCGACGTGAGCCGTGGAAACCCGACGCGCGGCGCGAACGTGGCGGCGCCAGGCCAGCGCGTTCGGTCACCGATTTCGACGCCGCGAACGAGCCGCTCGCTACCGTTGTACAGGCGCGTCGAGAGGCGAATCGATCGCGAGCCGGACGGCGCGAGCAAATCGGTGACGAGTCGCAGCGCTCCGTTTTGGCTCACGTGCTCGATCCGCAAGAACGGAAACTCCGCGTCCGTGACCAGCGTGGTCTGCGTCACGCGCAGGGGTAGCGGCTTGCCCGCGACGCGAACGACCGGACGCAAATCGATGAGCTCGTCGTGCGCGAATCCTCTTCCGCTCACCAAATCGAGCAGAACGCCGTGCGCGGAACGCGCGCCGGACTCGAGCGCCTTGCCGCCGACCACGAACGCGATGCGACCGTTGTCGAGCAACCAATCTCCGCCCCGCCCGTGCGCTTGCTCGCCTCCCCGAACACCCTCCGGCGGAACGAGCGAGACGGTGATTCCCGCAGCGCGATACGGCAGCGCCGGGAGCCGTCGCTCGGGTTCCTGGGATGCCCCCCCGAGGGCCATCCAGCCGGCTCCCCCGAGGATGGCGACGGCAGCTGCTGCGCCGAGCGCCCGAATGATCTTCACGAGCGCCAGAGTACCTCGAAATCGGCGACCTCGGGAGGGAACGACACGGGAAGCTCGCTCGGGCCTCCGAAGTGCTACAGCCAGGCGCCCATGACACCCCTCGAAGCCGCGGTCGCACGGCGTCGTACGTTCGCCATCATCTCCCACCCCGATGCGGGAAAGACCACCCTGACGGAGAAGCTCTTACTCTTCGGTGGTGCCATTCAACTCGCCGGGGCCGTCAAGGCGCGGGGCGAGCAACGGCGCGCCCGGTCGGACTGGATGAAGGTCGAGCGCGAGCGCGGGATTTCGGTCAGCGCCTCCGCGATGACCTTCGAGTTCGAGGGAAAGATCTTCAACCTGCTCGACACGCCGGGTCACCAGGACTTCAGCGAGGACACGTACCGCACGCTCACCGCGGTGGACTCGGCAGTGATGGTGCTCGATGCCGCCAAGGGCATCGAGGAACAGACGCGCAAGTTGTTCGAGGTGTGCCGGCTGCGGGACGTGCCCATCATCACGTTCGTCAACAAGCTCGATCGCGAGGGGCGCGACCCCTTCGACCTCATGGACGAGATCGAGCAGACCCTCGCGCTCGACGTGACACCGGCGAGCTGGCCCATCGGCATGGGCAGGAGCTTCGTCGGTTGCTACGACCTCTTCCGCGATCGCCTCCTGCTCATGCAGCGTGCCCGCGAACGCCTGGACGACACGGGCGTGACGGTGAGCGGGCTCGACGACCCCCAGCTCGATGCGTTGCTGCCGGAGGGAGCGGCAGCGCGGCTCCGCGAGGAAGTGGAGATGGCGCGCGGGCTCTGCCCCGCCTTCGACCTCGAAGCGTATCGCGGCGGCCACATGACGCCGGTGTTCTTCGGGAGCGCGATCAACAGCTTCGGAGTGCGCGAACTACTCCTCGGCCTTTCGGAAATCGCGCCGGCTCCCCGCTCGCAACGCGCCCGCGAACGGATGGTCGCCCCCCACGAGGAAGCGGTCACCGGATTCGTGTTCAAAGTGCAGGCGAACATGGACCCGCGTCACCGTGATCGGATCGCGTTCGTGCGCCTGTGCTCCGGGCATTTCCGGCGCGGCGCCAAGCTCTTTCATCCGCGGTCGGGCGCGACGCTGAGCGTGCACAATCCGGTGCTCTTCCTCGCGCAGGATCGCGAGCTCGCCGAAGAGGCCTATGCCGGGGACATCATCGGAATCCCCAACCACGGCAAGCTCGCAATCGGCGACACGCTCTCCGAGGGAGAGCCGCTGCACTTCGTGGGTATCCCGAGCTTCGCTCCCGAGCACTTGCAGCGCGTGCGTCCGACCGATCCCATGCGGGCCAAACACCTTTCTCGAGCCCTCGAACACCCCCCCGGGAAAGGGTGGCCCGCATCTTCAAACCGAAGAGCGGCGGATACACGATCGTGGGAGTCGTCGGCCCGCTGCAGTTCGAAGTGCTCGCGGACCGGATCCAGACCGAATACGACATCCCCGTGGTGTTCGAGGGTGCGGGGCTCTACACGGCGCGCTGGGTCCATGCCGAGGATCCGCGAGAGCTCGAGCGCTTCGTGCGGGGAAACGACGGGTATCTCGCCGAAGATCACACGGGCGCACCGGTGTTCCTCGCGCGCAACGCGTGGCACCTCGAGACCACCACCAAAGACTGGCCCGCTGTGCGTCTCGCCAAGACGAAGGAGTGAATCGGCATACTCGCGCTTCACCCGACCTGCTCGGTGCGGGTCTGTGCGACTCGAGCACACCGATGCGAATCGTCGGCAATCGCGCACTCGTGGTGACTGGCTCGCATCGACTGCGGGCACTATGATCGTAGCTCGCAATGTCGCGTTCCTCTGCCGGTATCGCGCCTCGGCTCATGGCGGAGACGCTCGCGGGTGATCAGGCCGCCGACAAGAGCGCGACCAGGAATCACGCCCCGCCCCCGAGCGGCGCGAATCCCTATCTCGCGGGTGAAGTGATCGGCGAGCGCTATCGGCTCGTGCGGGAGCTCGGGCGTGGCGGCATGGGCGTCGTCTGGGTGGCGCATTCGCTGGTGCTGGGCGTGGACGTTGCCATCAAGCTGATCCACGCGAGCGCCGCGGGCGCGCTGGCGACACGCATGGTGCGGGAAGCGCATGCGGCCGCTCGGCTCGGGCACCCGGCGCTCGTGCGCGTTTTCGACCTCGGGTGGACGCAACGCGGCGATCCGTTCCTGGTGATGGAGCTCGTCCAGGGCGAGACACTGTCGGCGCTGCTCGCTCGCGAGCAGCGCCTGCCCGCGATTCGCGCGGTGCAAATCCTCCTGCCCATCGCCGACGGCCTCCGGCTGGCGCACGAGCGCGGTATCGTGCATCGCGATCTGAAGCCCGACAACATCCTGGTCGCCACGGACGCCCTCGGTCGTACACAGCCCAAGCTGCTCGATTTCGGCATCGCCAAAGTCGAGCAGCAGTCGCACGACAGCAAGCTCACGCAGTTCGGCACCGTGGTGGGGAGCCCGGAGTACATGTCTCCGGAGCAAGCGCTGGGGCTCGACGACATCGATGCGCGCACCGACGTCTGGTCGCTCTGCGTGGTGCTCTACGAGATCATCTGCGGCGCGCTCCCGTTCCACAGAAACAACTACAACGCGTTGATGCACGCCATCATCAACGCCGAGCCGACACCGACGACGGAGCTCGGCGCCGGGGACGCCGAGCTCTGGCGCGTGATCGAGCGCGGGCTCGCGAAGGCACCCGAACAGCGCTGGGCGAGCATGACCGAGCTCGGCGAAGCCTTGGCGCTCTGGTTGTACGAACACGGCGTGCGCGAAGACGTGTGCGGAAACTCGCTCCGGGCCGTCTGGCTCGACGGCACGCTCTCGGGCGTGCGCATGGATATTTCTCCGTCCATTCCCGCGGCGCGGCCGTCGATCGAAGCGAGCACCGGAGTGACGAAGCGACCGCTCGGCGACGCCAGGGTGAGCCGCGCTCCGGAGGCCGCCACCACTGCGGCAGCGCGCGCGGCCCGTTCGCGCAGAGTGCTGCGGGCGCGCGGTGGAATCGCCGCGGGCGCGGCCGCCCTCGTCGGATTGCTCGCGCTCGCCGTCGGCCGCGCCGGCAGTCCGGCAGACGGCGAGAAGATCTCCGACGAGAAGCCGGGGCTTCGTCCGCAAGGCGCGGCGACCGAAGCTCCGGTAGCAGCGCAACCGACCGTTACCGGAGAAGGCGCCCTTGCCACGACGAGTGCCGCTCCCGTCGAAACGCCCCCACTGCCGAAGGCGGAGACCGACACCCCAACCAAGGCGGCCGCGAGCAACGACACCGCCGAGCCGTCCTCGTCCACCGCAACGCCCAAAGCCAAACCTCCCGCAAAGCCGGCGCGCCCCGCTCCGAAACGCGCGCCGAAGCGCAAGCATGACTTCGGCTTCTGACGCCCCCTCGATGCGCCGCCGCGTGCTTGGGCTCGGGCGCGCGCTGCCGCTGCTTTCCTTCCTGCTCTTCGTGGCCGAGCCCGCCCGTGCGGAGCAGGCCGATCCGCTGGTTCGTACGGCTGCGCGCGAGCTCGCCAACGAGGGGATGAACGCCTTCGAAGCGGGCGACTACGAAGGCGCGCTGGATCGCTTCCAGCGCGCACACACGCTCTTTGCAGCGCCGTCGCTCTCGGTGATGGAAGCTCGCTGCCTCGTCCGGCTCGGCCGCTGGGTGGAGGCCCTCGATCGCTACGAGGCGACCCAACGCACGCCGCTCGAACCGAACGCACCGGCAGCGTACCGGCGCGCCGTGGCCGACGCCGAGAAAGAATCCGAGGCGCTCCGCGCCCGCCTCCCACGCTTGACCATCACGGTCGCGAGCTCCGGGACGAAGCCGGCTCCGTTCGAAGTTCACCTCGACGGCAGAGCGCTCCCCGAAGCGCTCGTCGGTGTCGCGCTCCCCGTGGATCCCGGCCGTCACGAGCTGGTCCTGCGAGCGGAACGGCGCGCTCCCGTACGGCGTGCGATCACCGTCGAGGAGGGGAGGCACGAGTCCATCGCGCTCGAGCCCGGACCGCGCCTGCCCGAAGCCGAAACGTCGGACGCCGCCCCCTTGCGCGAGCGCCTCGGCTGGATCGCCATCGGCGCGGGAGGCCTCGCCTTCACGACGGGTATCGTCACCGGCGCGCGCGCGAT
>QGUH01000073.1 GCA_003242355.1 Pseudomonadota bacterium | reverse complement strand
ATCGAGCAGCATCGCGCCCGCCAGCATCACGGCGGTGGGGTTCGCGATGCCCTTTCCCGCGATGTCCGGCGCCGTGCCGTGCACGGCTTCGAAGATCGCGGCGTTCTCGCCGATGTTCGCGCCGGCGACGAGGCCGAGCCCGCCGACGAGGCCCGCCGTGAGATCCGAGAGGATGTCGCCGAAGAGGTTCGTCGTCACGATCACGTCGAAGCGCGTCGGATCGCGGACGAGCTGCATCGCGCAGTTGTCCACGATGATGTCGTCGAACTCGACGTCCGGATACGAGCGCGAAAGATCGCGCCCGACCTCGAGGAACAGACCGGAAGTGAGCTTGAGGATGTTCGCCTTGTGCACGAGCGTCACGCGCTTTCTCCCGTTGCCGCGCGCGAGCTCGAACGCGAAGCGCAGAATGCGATCCGACCCGTGGCGGGTGATGATGGAGATGGCCTCGGCGGCGCTTCGACTCGGATCGATGTAGTGCTCGATTCCGGAATACTCGCCCTGCGTGTTCTCGCGCACGACGATGAGATCGACTTCGTCGTACCGTGCGTCGATGCCCGCGAACGTGCGCGCCGGGCGCACGTTCGCGTAAAGGTCGAACTCCTGGCGGAGCGCCACGTTCACGCTGCGGTATCCCGCTCCGATCGGCGTCGCGAGCGGCCCTTTCAGGCAGTAGCGGTTCTTGCGAATCGACTCGAGGGTGGACTCCGGCAGCGGGGCCCCATGCTTCGGAATCGCCGAAGCGCCCGCGTCGCAAGGCTCCCACTCGATGCTCGCGCCGGTCGCTTCGATCGCGCGGACCGCGGCCTGCACGACCTCGGGTCCGATTCCATCGCCCGCGATCAGAGTCACCTTCGTCTTCATGGCTGCGCTCCTTCCAGAACACGCCCGAGGCGTCGCCCCGGGTCGAAGAGAGACGGTAGCGTGCGTCACGCTGCCCGAGATTTCCAGGCTGCTCGTGCGTCCGCCGCGATGCGAGCGCGACCGGCGGCGCGGGACGCGCGGCGGGTGACGGTGCCCGGCCGAACGGGAGAAGCCGCGTGGGATCAGGCGAGCGCGGTCGTCGGATCGCGCTCTTCGGCCGCGGCTCCGGGTAGCGCGGCGAGGCGCGCCTCGAGCGCTCGGTGCTCCGCAGAGCGCAAGATCTCGAGCGCGCGGGGCGCGTCCGCGGGCGCCGCCCAGCGGGCGAGAAAGCGGTCGACGCGCGCCACCGCGCGGTCGAGCCGGTCGGCCGCAATCCGCCCCGACTCCACGCCGTGGATCACGGCATCGATCGCCCGGTGCATGCGCTCCGGCGTGTGACACACCAGAAACAAATCGATCGACGCTTCGAGGCCGAGCAGCACGGCCTCCTCGAGCCCGAAGTGATCGACGATCGCGCGCATCTCGAGGTCGTCGCTGATCACGAGGCCGTCGTACCCGATGTCCTCGCGCAGGATGGACATCACCGTGCGGCTCAGCGTCGCGGGCAACCCCGCATCGAGCGCCGAGAAGACGACGTGCGCCGTCATCATCGAGGCGATCCCCGCCTCGGCGGCCCTTCGGAACGGCACGAGCTCGACCGCATCCACCCGCTCGCGGGGATGGGCGAGCCGCGGGAGCGCGAGATGCGAGTCGAGATCGGTGTCGCCGTGCCCCGGGAAGTGCTTGCCGCACGCCGCGACGCCCGCGCTTTGAATTCCCGCTGCGAGCGCGATTCCGAGTCGCGCGACGAGCTCGGGATCCGAACCGAACGAGCGCGCGCCGATGACGGGATTGTTCGGGTTCGTGTCCACGTCCAGAACCGGCGCGAACGCAACGTCGATCCCCACCGCGCGCAGCTCGGCGCCGAGCAGCCGTCCCGTTGCGGTGGCGAGCTCGGCGTCTCCGGTGCGCCCGACGGCGCGCATGCACGGAATCTGGGTGAAGCCCCGTCGGAGGCGCCGCACGTTGCCGCCCTCCTGATCCACGGCGATGGCGATCGGCTCGGGGGCGAGCCGTTTGATCGCTCGAGTGAGCTCGGCGACGTCGCGCGGCTCCCCGACGTTGCGCGCGAACAAGACGACGCTGCGGACGCCGCGCCTCGTCAGCTCGGCGAGCTCCGGGCTCGGCGCGAGCCCTCGAAAGCCGACGCAGAAGAGGCGTGCGGCGCGTGCTTCGAGAGCGGAAGGCATGGAGTCCGTATACCACTGTCGTCCGTTCCGCCTGGAACATGCGCGTGCGTTCGTGCCGCACCCGTGGCATTTCGACGCTCGCATTCGGAGCGTGCTGGGGCGGCGAAAGCCGCTCCGGGTGTTAAACTCCTGCTATGCGGCGGTTCTTTGCGAGTTTCGTGGCGACCGCGTGCTTGTCGACCCTGCTGCTCACGGGGACTGGGGCTCACGCAGAAAGCGCCCCCGTCGCGTCGTGTTCCGGGGGTTCGGGCGCGTCGCCGACCGATGTGTCCGCCGAGGTGACGAGCACCCACCTCTTGCGCGCGGAGAAGCAGCGGGTCCAGGCAGCCACGGTGACGCTTCCGGAGCGCTCGTGCGCCGGCTCCGTCGTGGGCAGCCCGACCCAGGTGCTCACGGCTGCCCACTGCATTCCGGATGGGGCCGAGCTCGTGCAAGTGCGCTACGGAAAGCGGCGCTTCGAAGCCGTCGTGGCGCTCATCGACCGGATTCGCGACACGGCACTCTTGGCGCTGGACGAGGAGTTGCCCGTCGAGCCGCTCGAGCTCGAGGCGCAGCTGCCCGAGCCGGGGGACCCCATCCTGTTCGTCGGGCGGGTGGATCGTCCGTCGCGCACGCAGGTCGCCCACGTCTTGCGCCTCGGGCGCTGTCCGTCGCTTCCCGGCGTTTCCGACGCGCTGTTCACGAGCGTTCAGGCGCGTCCGGGCGATTCCGGGGCGCCGCTCGTCAATCGGAATCTCCGCGTCGTGGGCATCATTCACGGAGGCGCTGCCTGCCACATTGCAGCTCCCGTGGCTGCGCTCGCACAGCAGCTTCGAGCACCCCGTCTCGCGCCCGCCGAGGAAATCGCCCCATCGGATCCCCTGCGAGCGAGCGCGCCGCCCGCGCCTGGAGCTGGACCCGCGCCTGGAGCTGGAGATGGGGCGCCGCGCGCCGGCGATGTCGTGCAGCGGTCGGCGTTCGGTCCCTTTTCGCTCGAGCGCGTGCGCAACGACGAGGGAGAGGTTCGCGTTCGCTTGCGCTTTCGACTCGGAACGTCCGAGTAGCGCGGGAACACCGCAACCCATCGAGTCATCGTCGAGCGGTCGATTGCGGGTCGACCGGAGCGGCGCGCGCGAGCGGCATGTCTCTTGCTAGCAGCGCTCCCTGTTGAGGAATTTCGCCATGAAGCCATCATCCCCGGGCCCAGTCAGCGAACGCGATTCCCGCACCGCGTCGGGAAGCGTCTCCACCGGCTCCGCCCCGGGCGCCACGACCAAGCACGTGCTCCTTGCCGAAGACGATGCCGATTTGCGCGCGCTGATCGCGCTCAAGTTGGCGGAAGCGGGGTTCGAGGTGACCGAAGCAGGCGACGGTACGGCGTTGCTCGATCGGCTCGCCGATTCCATCGACGTGGAGGGCAGCCTGTCGCGCTTCGACGCCATCGTCTCGGACATTTGCATGCCCGGCTACACCGCCATCGACATCCTTACCGGCATTCGGCGGTACCTGCCCGATACGCCGGTCGTGCTCATCACGGGTCTCGCCGATCGGCACACGCACGAGCGCGCCCAGCAACTCGGCGCCGTCGCCGTCTACGACAAACCCGTCAACCTGGACGTGCTCTGCGAGACCGTCCGCAACGTCATCGCCCACCGCGCGGAACCCGCGTAACCAAACGAGCCCTCCGCGCCTCCCTCCTCCGATGGCCCGATAGGCCCGATAGGCCCGATAGGCGATGCTCCGATCGGGGCGCGCCGGGGGCAGGGCTTCTCGCCGCTAGTCGTGGAGCGCGCATGGGCTTCCCCGTTGCTCGCTGGGAAGCACGCCGTGCGGGAGCGCCGGGATTCGTGTTGCTCGCTGGGAAGGGTCCCTTGAAGGGGGAAAGCGGCCCGTTGCTATCCGGCAAGGAAGACTCGAAGGGTCGGGCTTCGCGGCGCGCATGCTGGCAAGCGGGCTCGAAAGGGTCGGGCTTCGCGGCGTGCATGCTGGCAAGCGGGCTCGAAAGGGTCGGGCTTCGCGGCGTGCATGCTGGCAAGCGGGCTCGAAAGGGGTCGGGCTTCGCGGCGTGCATGCTGGCAAGCGGGGTCGAAAGGGGCGGGCTTTCGTGGTTGGCACTCGGGAAGGAACGTCGAAGGGGTGGGGCCTCCCGGCGTGCTTGCTGGCAAGCAGCGGATAGGGAGGGCTCCCTACGATCAGGAGGGGTCAGCAAGGAGCTTCGAAGGGGGGACCCCTTCACCCGCGCGTGCTGGGATGCCTTTTGCTTATGACTCCCGACCAATATCCGGCTCACAGCATGTAGCCGAGGAGGCCTGGGCCTTCGAACGCTGCTTCCCAGCAGGCAACCGAGGAGGCCCAGGCCGTCGAAGCCGCCTTCCGGCATGCAACTGAGGACGTTCGAGACCTTCGTTCTGGGGACCTCATCCGCGCGGTGCGAACAGACCGAGCGGATCGTATTTCGAGCGGATGGCGAGCACGCGGTGCGCGTTGTCGCCGTACACGGCGGCATCGCGCCCTGCGGCGTACGGGTCTTCGAAGTTGACGTAGCTTCCGCCCGTCGCGTGCGGCGCGAGCACGCGACGAACCTCACGGGTCCAGGCGATGTTCGCGGCGTCGTCCCGCGGATCGGTCCAGTTCGCTTCGACGCCGACGAGGTAGCGCGCCGCGCGGTGCGCAATCGGCGTCTCCGAGGGGCTCACGCGGGCGATCGCGCCGCCCAACAGCCACAGGTCCAAAGACGAGAGCGGCGACGGGCGCCGCTCGCCGAGATCGAGCAACGCGTCGATGACGGAATCCGTGAGCGCGTCGAGGTACGTCGACCGCCAGTAGTAGCGAGCGCCCTGCGGATAATCTTCGTCGAAGAACTGCTGCACGATGCCGAACGGAACGACGCGGCTGCCGTCGAGCAACGGCGTTCCGAGTCGCCGCACGCGTTCGAGCGTCTCGTCGCGCTTCGCCGGCGAGCCGAGGTCCGCCCCGACGACTCCGACGAACGGGCGCTGCCAGAGCTCCTTCGGGACGGCGGGTGAGGGCTGAAACGTCCACAAGACGACGATCACGCCGACTTCGTCCGGCATCTCGGCAGATAGCTCCCGGATGCCCGTGAGCACCCGTTTGGCCTGAGCCACGGGAAACGCGACGAAGAGCTGGAGCACGTCGGAGGGCAGCGCGTGCGTGCGGTACTCGAACGAGGTCACGACCCCGAGGTGCGTGCCGCCGCCGCGCAGTGCCCAGAACAGGTCTTCGTGCTGGTCCGCGGTCGCCACGAGCACGCGTCCGTCCGCCGTGACGACGCGCGCCGCAACCAGGCTGTCGCACGTGAGCCCGCGAGCGCGCGCCTGCCAACCGTAGCCGCCCCCGAGCGTGAGCCCACCGATGCCGGTGTCGCCGAACACGCCCATCGGCACGGTGCGCCCTCGAGGCAGAGTCTCGGCGTCCACGTCGGACAGCCGCGCTCCGCCCTCGGCGTGCACGGTCTCCGCTTTCGCATCGAACCCGACGGCGCGCATCTCCGACACGTCGATGACGAGCCCGCCTTCCACGATGGCTCCGCCCGCCACGTGGTGACCCCCGCCGCGCACGGACGCCGGCAAACCGCGCTGCCGCGCGACGCGCACCGCCTCCACGACGTCCGCTTCGGTCTTGCAGCGAAGGATCATCTCCGGCCGCTTGTCGATCATCCCGTTCCAGACGCGACGCGCCGTCTCGTACCCCCGATCCGTGCGCGCGAGCGCCGTGCCGCGAAACCCCAAAGCCCATTCGAAACCCAGCTGTGTCTCCATTCCGCCCCTTGCCGTCGCGTGCTCTCGCGGCGGCTCTCCGACATGGTCGAGCAAAAATCGCGCGCACCCAATCGAGATTCTCCCGCTCCGATGGTTCACGCGTTTCGGTTCGTGACCACGGCGTTCCCTCGCTGGATGGCTCGGGTTTCGGTCGCGTCCACGCGGGCTTCGGTCGCGATCGCATGGGTTGGGGCAGAGCTCATCCCCCGTTGGATTTCGATCGCGTCAACGTGGGTTTTGGTTGCATCCACTTGGGTCGTGGTCGGGGCCGGGTGGGTTTCGGTCCGGCGATGCCCCGGCGGCCGTTCAGTAGTCCCCGAGGGGTGCCGCTCCAGGGCTTTTCGCGCACCGAGAGCGAGTCGAAGCGGCGGGCAAGGTGGCGCGAGCCTCTGCTCGACGCCGTGAGAACGGCGACGGCCGAGACGACGTTCGGGAATCACACTCGATTGGTACCGACCGACATCGCTCGGTCGACACGGATACACGATGTTTGGTGTGGAGAACGTGCGGAGTGCGAGATGTCGCACGCAAAGGTCCGTGATTTGGCCCAGTGATTCGAGGCGCAGTTCGGGCTATAGCCACTGATGCCGATCGCAAGCGGTATCCGTGAGGTCGACATGTTCATCGTCATGGTTGCGGCCGAGTGCGCCCCCGTTGCGAAGGTGGGTGGGCTCGCCGACGTCGTGTTCGGATTGAGCAGGGAAATCGAGATTCGAGGACACCACGTCGAGATCGTCCTTCCGAAATACGATTGCATGGACTACGGCCAAATTTGGGGCCTTTGCGTCTCGTATCGGGATCTCTGGGTGCCGTGGTTCGGTGGCAGCGTGCATTGCACCGTGTACTTCGGGTTCGTTCACGGCAGAAAGTGCTTTTTCATCGAGCCGCACGGGAGCGAAAACTTCTTCAATCGCGGTGCTTTCTACGGATTCGCGGACGAACCCATGCGCTTCGCCTTCTTCACCAAGGCGGCGCTCGAGTTCTTGTTCAAATCTGGCAAACGACCCGACGTCATCCATACGCACGATTGGCAGACGGGGCTCGCGCCGGTCTTGTTGTACGAAATCTACAAGTACCACGGCATGCAGGACGTCCGCTGCTGCCACACGATCCACAACTTCCGGCATCAGGGGCTCTCGGGGCAGGACGTCTTGTTCGCGACCGGGCTCGGAAGGCCGGACTACTACATGAGTCCCGATCGCCTGCGCGACGACACGCATCATGCGTCGGTGAACTTCACCCGCGCGGGAATCGTGTATTCGAACTTCGTGACGACGGTGTCGCGGCACCACGCGTGGGAGGTGAGGCACACCGATTTCGGCAACGGGCTCGCGCACGTTTTGCACGTGCACCAGAACAAGTTCGGGGGCATCGTGAACGGGCTCGACTACGATTATTGGAACCCCGACACCGATCCGTGGGTCGCGCGCAATTACAAC
Organism: Pseudomonadota bacterium; assembly: GCA_003242355.1. Classification (GTDB taxonomy): domain Bacteria; phylum Myxococcota_A; class Polyangia; order Polyangiales; family Polyangiaceae; genus PMG-095. The sequence goes on along the minus strand of QGUH01000073.1, from coordinate 2,141 downwards.
GCGAGCCACCTGGAGCCGAAATACGAGAACAAACGCGCGCTCCGCGAGCGCTTCTGGCTGCGGGATGGGTACAAGCCGATCATCGCCTACGTCGGTCGGCTCGATTCGCAGAAGGGCGTGCACCTGATCCGGCACGCGCTCTACTGGGCGCTCGGAAACGGCTGCCAGTTCGTGCTGCTCGGTGCGAGCCCCGACGGCGCAATCGACCACCAGTTCTGGGAGCTCAAGCGTCAACTGAACGATCACCCCGACTGTCACCTCGAGCTACGGTTCGACGAGCACCTGGCACACCTCGTGTATGCCGGCTCGGACTTCGTCATCGTCCCGAGTCTGTACGAGCCGTGCGGGCTCACCCAGCTCATCGGGCTCCGCTACGGCACGGTGCCGATCGTGCGGCGTGTCGGCGGTCTCGCCGACACGGTGTTCGACGTGGCCCAGTACAACGGGCAGGGGAATGGCTACTCGTTCGACGGCATCGACCCGGGGAGCCTCGAGAGCGCGCTGGTGCGCGCGGTGGGGCTCTGGAACCACCACCCCCGCGAATTCCGAAAGTTGATTCAGACCGGCATGAGCCAGGACTTCTCCTGGAATCGCGCCGGTCAGGATTACGTGAACATCTACGAATACATTCGACACAAGTGAGAAGACGCCGTGGACGGACTGGAAGAACAAATCAACGGGTTGCCCAACATTTGCGGTTCCGAGGAACAGGTGGAGCGCGCCATCGCGATCGGCCGCGAACGAAGGCCGGATCTCGCGCGCAGTCGCGTCGACTTCGCCCAGATCGAGGCGGCATTCGCGTTCGCGCTGCACATGCACCAACCGCTGATTCCGGCGGGAGGGGATCGCCTCGAGACCGCGGAGCTCATCAGTAATCTGCAACACATGCTGAACAACCAGCACATCGGGGACAATCACAATGCCCCGGTGTTCGTCTGGTGTTACAAGCGCATGGGGGAGTTCATTCCGACGCTCGTGCACGAGGGGAAGAACCCCCGCGTGATGCTCGAGTACAGCGGGACGCTGCTCTGGGGCATGCAGAAGATGGGGCTGCACGACGTGTTCGAGAACCTGCGTCGCATCACGCTGGATCCCGAGTACAACCGTTGCGTCGAGTGGCTCGGCGCGCCCTGGGGGCACGCGGTCGCTCCGTCGACGCCGGTGCAGGACTATCGCATGCACGTCCGCGCGTTCCAGCACCATTTCGCGTCGCTGTTCGGGCTCGACGCCGTGGGACGGCTGCGCGGGTTCTCGCCTTCGGAGATGGCGCTGCCGAACCATCCGGACGTGGCGTACGCCTTCGTGAAGACGCTCAAAGACGCCGGGTACCAGTGGGTGCTCGTCCAGGAGCACACGGTCGAGCACCCGGATACGGGTCGGCACCCGATGAACCCGCACGTCCCGCATCGGCTCGTGTGCCGGAGTTCGAAGGGGGAGACGGCGAGCATCATCGCGATCGTCAAGACGCAGGGGAGCGACACGAAGCTCGTCGCGCAGATGCAGCCGTACTACGAGGCACGGGGCCTGTCGCGCAAGGAGCTCAAGGGCAAGCGCATCCCGCCGCTCGTCACGCAGATTTCGGATGGCGAGAACGGGGGCGTGATGATGAACGAGTTCCCGCCGAAGTACATGGAGGTGATGCGCGAGTGCAGCGGCTCACGCACCCCCGTCCTGAACGTCAGCGAGTACCTCGATTATCTGGCGAGCCTCGGGCTCACCGAGCGCGACTTCCCCGAGCTTCAGCCGCTCCATCAGAAACGCATCTGGGAGCGCATGAAACCGGGCGACGGCCCCGAACGGCTCGAGAAGACGATCGAGGAGCTGCGCAAGCAGAACGGCAGGTTCCACGTCGAAGGCGGGAGCTGGACGAACGACATCTCTTGGGTGCGCGGCTACGAGAGCGTGCTCGGCCCGATGGAGCGCGTCAGCTCCGAGTTTGCCGCGACGATGGCGCGCGCGAAGCCCAAGACGAACGAGCACCGCTACCGCAACGCGCTCTTCCATTTGATGGCGGGTCAAACGAGCTGCTACCGGTACTGGGGAGAAGGCGTGTGGACCGATTACGGCAAGGAAACTCCCGCCGTGCCCTTGAAAATCCTAGAGAACGCTCTTGGACGAGGTTAGCTGTGTATACGATTTTA
>QGUH01000941.1 GCA_003242355.1 Pseudomonadota bacterium | reverse complement strand
GGGTTTTTCGGGCGCTGCGGGCGCGGGGTCTGCCCCCCGTTGTGGCTGAGCCCGGCCCCGAAGGCCGCGCGCGAGCGCTGCCCCCCGGGGCCCGCGAGCGGCGCGAACGCGGTGAGCTCCTGCCGTTGTTCGGCGTGCCGTTCGCGATCAAGGACAACATCGACTTCGAGGGCGTGCCCACCACCGCGGGCTGCCCCGCGTACGCGTTCGTGCCCGCGACGAGCGCACCGGCCGTCGAGCGGCTCATCGCCGCGGGCGCGATCCCGATCGGGAAGACGAACCTGGATCAGTTCGCGACCGGCCTCGTCGGCACGCGCTCGCCGTACGGCGCGTGTCCGTCCGCATTCGACGCCGCGTTCGTCGGTGGCGGCTCGAGCTCCGGCTCGGCGCTCGCCGTCGCACACGGCCTCGTGAGCTTTTCGCTCGGCACGGATACGGCCGGCTCGGGGCGCGTTCCAGCCGCGTTCAACGACCTCGTCGGATTGAAGCCAACGCGGGGCCTGGTGAGCACGCGCGGCGTCGTGCCCGCGTGCCGTTCTCTCGATTGCGTGTCCGTGTTCGCGACGAGCGTCGCCGACGCGCGGCGCGTGCTCGACGTGATCGCGGGGTTCGACGCGGAGGATCCGTTTTCGCGTTCACGAGAGTCGGAAGATCGGTTCGCGCTCGGATCGCAAGATCCGTTCTCGCGCGAGGCGGACAATCGGTTCTCATCATCGGAAGATCGGTTCGCGCGCGGGTCGGAAGATCCATTGGCCGGCAAAGCGGAGGTTCCGCCCTCGCACGACGCGGCTGGCCCGTTCTCGAGCGAGGCAGACGGCGCGTTCTCGCAGGCGTCAGGTGCGACCCGCCCGCTTGGAAGTCGTGTGCGTCCCATCCGCCGTCTGGGTGTTCCCGCGGAGCTCGATTTCCTCGGCAACACCGAGTACGCGCGGCTCTTCGACGACGCCGTCGAGCGGGCTCGAGCCCTCGGTTTCGAGCTCGTCCCGTTCGATGCGTCGCCGTTCGTCGAAGCGGGGGGCCTGCTCTACGACGGGCCGTGGGTGGCCGAGCGCTACGCCGCGGTCGGCGCGTTCCTCGAAGCGCACGCGGAGAAAGCGCACGCCGTCGTGCGGCAGATCATCCTCGGCGGGCGCCGCGCGTCCGGCGCGGACGTCTTTGGCGGCCTGTACCGCCTCGCGGAGCTGCGGCGCCGCACCGAGAGCACCTGGCGCGCCGTCGATGCGCTGCTCTTCCCCACCGTCGTCACCCATCCCACGCTCGACGCCGTCGAACGCGATCCGCTCGGCCAGAACACGCTGCTCGGCCGCTACACCAACTTCGTCAACCTGCTCGATCTTTCTGCGATCGCGATCCCCGCCGGCTTCACGACCCGCGGCCTCCCCTTCGGCGTCACGCTCATGGCTCGCGCGTTTTCCGATGCTCGCCTGTGCGAAGCCGCGGAGCGCTACGAGCGCGCCGTGAGCGCGGAACGCCGCGCGAACGCGGAGCACGGCGCGAACGTCGGACGCGGCGTGAACGCGGAGCACGGCGCAGCCGTCTCTGCGCCAAGTGGCGCACAACGCGACGCGGAGGTCGTCACACCGCGCGATGGCGAGGTGTTACTCGCCGTCGCTGGCGCCCATCTGCGCGGGCAGCCGCTGAACCACGAGCTCACCGATCGCGGCGCCCGCTTCGTGCAGAGCACGCGGTCCGCGCCCGATTATCGCCTCTTCGCCCTGCGTGGCACGACGCCTCCCAAGCCCGGTCTCGTGCGTGCGCCAGGACACGCCGGCCCCGGCATCGAGCTCGAAGTGTGGGCGCTCACGCCCGCCGCCTTCGGGTCCTTCGTCGCCGCCGTCCCCCCGCCGATGGTCATCGGCACCATCGAGCTCGCCGACGGCGCGCGCGTCAAAGGCTTCCTCTGCGAGCCGTTCGCCCTCGACGGCGCGCTCGACATCACCCATCTCGGCGGCTTCCGCGCCTACCTCGCTCAGCGCCACTCAGCGACCTAGAACGCCGCTCCGTTTCACTCCTCGGCGTTCCACTCGGCCCGCCCGGCGTGCGCTCGAGACACCGCGTACTCCCATTCGGGACGGGCGGCTCACCAGCAACGAGATTCCGAAACGCCGCTCCGTTTCACTCCTCGGCGTTCCACTCGGCCCGCCCGGCGTGCGCTCGAGACACCGCGTACTCCCATTCGGGACGGGGCGAGATTCCGAGTGGAGCGCTGCGCGCCTTCGCGGCGATCCGCGTCGGGCTCTCGACCGCGATGTCGAGTCGACCGCTGGCCGCCGCCGTCGCACGGGCGCTCGACCACAACGTCTAGAGCGACAAACGGTTAGGAACGCGCCCAAATACGCGGAAAACAGCGTCGGACGGAGTGCCCGCGTGGGGAGGGGCCCCGCCGAGTTCACCTCGGCGGGGAGGGGCAGCGCGTGCCGCCCCTACGAAACGAGGCTAGAAC
>QGUH01000940.1 GCA_003242355.1 Pseudomonadota bacterium | reverse complement strand
CGAGAAGTTCGACGCGCACGGTCCGCCCGCGGAGTTCGTGGGCGACTTCAAACCCGTGGAGCGCACGATCGTGCTGAGCTACGAGTCGCGCTGGCGAGGCGCGATCGTCGGTCGCAACAAGCTCATCGAGTATCGCCGAGCCGCCTCGCTGTTCGATCTCGCCGCCGATCCGCTCGAGCGCACGAATCTTGCCGATGCGCGCCCCGATTTCGTCAACGCGCTGAGCAGCTTCACCGACCACGTGCTCGAACGGCGGCAAGCCGCTTACCGCGGGGAACGGCTTTGAGGCTTCGAGCATGGATGGGAATCGACGACATTTTCTCCTGTCCGTCGTCCACGTCCCTACATCGCTGAATCCGGCGTGACGAAAGAGCTCTTCCTCCGCCATCGCGAAGCAGTATGATTGGGCGTCGGGAGCGGATGTCGGAGTTGCAAGCGCGCGTGCGCGCACCATTGACCAAAGCCGTCGTCGATCTGTTGAAGAAGCAGCCCCCGTCGGTGCAGGCCGCCGTGCGGGCCAAAGCTGCCGACGCCGTCGAGCGCGTCGAGCTCGCGTCGCGCGTCGATTGGATTCCCCTCTCGATCCAGCTCGAGATCCTGTCGGCGCTCCACACCGAGGTCGGACCGGAAGGATACGACGCGTTCTGTACGGCCCATTTCGCCGCAACGGTCGAGCAGGCGCTGGTGAAGAGCGTGTTCGAGGGGACGATCCGGGTGTTCGGCATCTCGCCGGCGGCGCTGTACAAAGTGTTCGGCAAGACCTGGCCGGTGATCGCGTCGGGGTGCGGCGTCATCTCGATCGAGGGCCAGGCGGCGCCGTCCGGCACCACGTTGCACGTGACCGAGCTTCCCATGAACGAACGGGAAATCGATCTGTTCGTCCGCGGTTTCCGCGCGACGTTCCAAGGCGTGCTCGACGTCGTCAAGAAGCAGGGCACGGTCGTCATGCGCTCGTTCGACCGCGACGCCGGCAAAGCCGTCTACTTCGCGACCTGGTCGTAGCCGTTCTCCTACGCCAGCGCGAAAACGCCGCTCGCCCTCCGCGTTCGCGGACTCTCGAACGCTCGGCGGCCAGGGCCGTCCGCGCGGCCCGATGCAGCCGCTGCGTTCGACCCCGTCCTCCATGTCTTTTTCGGTGCGCTCCCTGCCATTCGTCGCCCTGGACGGCCGTCGAGGAGCCCTCTACGCGTGGCGCGCTCGGGCTTTGCCGAGCGTTACCAGCCAAGCGTTTTCTCGAGCTCGGCCGTGAGCGCTGCGGCCATCTTCTGGTGCGTGGTGAGGTTCGGGTGATAGTCGCAGCCGTAGCCATCCGCCGGATCCGTCGGACTGAGCGTGAAGGCTTTCACCTTCGCGTCTCCCGCTTGGGTCCTGCGAGCGACGGCGTTCTCGATGGAGCTCCGCGCCGTGTCGAGATCGGCGCCGTTCAACAACGGGCCGACCGTGCACAGAATCCAAGCATCGGGGTTCTTCTCGCGCACGTGCTCGAGGAACGCGACGTAGGCGTTCTCGAACTGTGACGGCGTCGGATCTTGTGCCGTACTGAAGTCGTTCGTTCCGAGGTTGATGACCACGGCGTGGGGCTGAAACCGCGAAAAGTCCCACGTGCTCGCGGCCTGTTGCGGGAGCGTGCGATCGTAGTAGCCCGGCATCGGGTCCATGCAGCTCGACGCGTCGTCGCCGTAATTGCACACGACGCCCTTGCCCGACCAACACACCGTCGACAGCTCGGCTCCGAGCGTGCGCGCGCTGATCGCCGCATACGTGAGGTAGTGGTTCTCCGTATCCGGCGAGAACGGACAGCTCATGTCGGCGCCTTCGTTGCCGTAGCCGCAGGTGATCGAATCACCGATCACCTCGATTCGGCGCGCGGGCGCCGGCGGGGGCGGCAAGAGCTGGCCGTCACCGAAGTCGAATCCGAGAAAACGCGACTCCCCGAGGTGCGCTTCCGTACGTCGATAGAGCTCGACGGTATGCTCGCCGGCGGCGAGACCCATCGCAACCTGCGTGAGGCCGTTCGACGGGACGAGCTTCGGTCGCACCGTCCCGTCGATCACGACGGTGTACTGCTGGCCTCCCTCGAGCCGCACGCCGACCGACGTTCCCGAGAACCGCGCCACCACGCCGGTTCCCGACCATGCGAATCGCGCCGCGCTCGGATCCGTCGTGTCCACACGCCCGACGAACCGCACGCCCGGCTCCTCGGAAGGAGCGCCCGAAGCACCGCCTTCGGACGCGCCACCCAGACCGCCTTGCCCGCCTCCCGCTGCGTTCGTAATGCCGCCTCCTGCCGCGCTGCCGCCGTCACCCCCGCTCCCCGCGCCACCGCCCCCTGAACCGCCCACGCTCGTTCCACCCATTCCCCCTCCCGCGGGCGCCCCGCCGTTCGAAGCCTTGCCTCCAGAACCGCTCACGCCGCCGGCGCTCGTCATGGCGCCGCCGCTTCCG
>QGUH01000939.1 GCA_003242355.1 Pseudomonadota bacterium | reverse complement strand
GGAAGGGTTGGCGGGGGATCGGCTCAGCGGGGGCGTCATATGGCGCGCTGGGTTCGTGGGAACGCGGCTGAGCGAGGGTGCTTGAGGCGTTCGGCGTAGTGGATCGGTTCAGCGGCGACGTGGCTTGGCGCGCTGGGCCCTGTGGAAATGCGGCTGAGCGAGGGTGTTTGGCGCGCTCGACCAGGGGATTGCGGCTCAACGAGAGAGTTTGGCGCGTTCGGCCCAGGCGGTTGCCGCGGGGTCGCCGAGTGCTGCGAGCGCTTGGGCGAGCACGTGGGCGGCGAGCGGCTCGTCCGGATCGAGATCGAGGCTGCGGCGTGCGGCGCCGGCGGCTTCCCGCGGGCGGCCGAGAACGAGCTCCACCACGCCGAGCCAGGCAAGGGCGGTGACGCCTACCTCGTCGTGCCGGGTGGCAAGCGGAAGGAGCAGTTCTCGCGCCCGTTCGGTTCGGCCGGCCCGCAGATGGAAGCGCGCGTCGAGCACCGTGAGTCGCGCCTCGTTGGGAAACCGTGCGGTGGCGGCTCGAAGAATCGGCGCTGCTTCGGTGGCGCGCCCGAGCCGAATGAGTGTTTCGACGAGACCGATGGGGCCCTCGGGCGAGTTGGGCGCTGCTTCGGTGAGCTTCTTGAAGGTCAACCACGCGTCATCGAGCTGCCCGGCATCGAATTGCAGGCGACCGAGGTTCGCGCGCGCGGGGACGAACCCCGGATCGACGGCGAGCGCTTCCCGGTAGTGCTCGGAGGCGCGGTCCGGGCGGCGTTCGCGTTCCGCGAGCACACCGAGCGCGTGGTGCGGTTGGGCCACGTCGGGATTCAGGCGGCGCGCGCGCAAAAGGAGCCTGCGTGCGCGTTCGAAGTTCCCGCGCGCGAGCTCGACCAACCCGAGGTTCACGAGGGCATCGACGAAATCGGGCGCGTACTCCAGCGCCACGCTCAAGCGCGCGTCGGCCGCGTCCAGATCCCCGGCCGCCAGGGCGCGCGCCCCCGCGTCGTTCAGCTCGACGGCACGCGGAGGGAGCGGCGCGCGGCCGCTACAGCTCGGAAGCACCACGAGCGCCGCCGCCAGGACCAAGAGCAATCGGACCGAACGCATGCGCCCTCTTCGGGCCTCGTGCTGCCCCAGTTGCGAGCTTTTCTGACCGTCGCCCCATGCTCGTCTTGTTCCCAGGCTTTTCCGCTGTCGGTGGCAGCGGAGTCGCGAGTTTCGCGCACGGTCGCCCGGTGGGCTCGTCTCGCTCGCTGGTTCTGCGGCTTGCTGCCCGGGTTGCGAGCTCGATGACGGTGCCTCCGACGGGTCTCGTCTTGTTCCCAGGCTTTCCGCTGTCGGTGGCAGCGGAGTCGCGAGTTTCGCGCACGGTCGCCCGGTGGGCTCGTCTCGCTCGCTGGTTCTGCGGCTTGCTGCCCGGGTCGCTCACCGTCGTGGCGTTCGGGCTTGGCGAGCTTCGGGACGCGCCGCGTCGGGGAGCAATGGCTGGAACGGGGGTGGCGGCCGCTACCACCTTCCCCGGCGCTCATCATCCTTTCCCGCGCTTGTCACGGAGGGCGCGCGACTCGCGGAGGGCACGCGACTCGCGGAGGCACGCGACTCGCGGAGGCACGCGTCTGGCGGACGGCACGCGTCTGGCGGACGGACGGCACGCGTCTGGCGGAGGGCACGCGACTCACGGAGGCACGCGCCTCGCGAAGGCACGCGCCTCGCGAAGGCACGCGACTCGCGGAGGCATGCGTCGCTCCGGCAGCAACGGGAAGCGGCTCCGGCCGGAACCGCTCCGGCCTGAGCCGGGAACAGGGAGGAAACAGCGGGGTTGCGCGTCGGCCCGAGCGAAGGAATGCTTGCGCCCCATGGCGACCGAACCCGAGGCCGTCCCGACCGCGGAAGATCCGCCCCGTCCACGCGAAGCGCGTCCGAAGAAGAAAAAGAAAGGTGCCGCTCGCCGGCAGCCGCGGACGGAGCAGGAAATCAATGCGCCGACGAAGCAGACGCTCGCCATGATGGGCGTGCTCTGCGGTGTCACGGTCGTCCTGTGGGTTCTCGCGCACGCTGCCTGCAACTACCATCCGCCGCGCGAGACGCGCCGGCCGCGCGCCGTCACGACCGAAGAGCTGACCCGCGATCCGAAGGGGGCCGCCATCGAGCTGGTCCAGCGCTGGACCACCGGTGACTTCAAGGGCGCCCTCGAGATCGCCACCGGCTCGCTCGTCCAAGACATCGAGCGCGACAAGGCCCGCTGCGAAAGCGATCGCGCCGCCTGCGACAAGACCAAGGCCGAAACCAAGGACGCGATCACGACCGCCGTCGTGCTCGATCGCGACTTTTCCACCGCGCGTGTGCGCGTGACCACGCACCGAATCCCCGGCGCCCCGCACCACTACCTGGCGGAAGTCCAGCGCGTCGGCAGCACCTGGAAAGTCGCCTCCCGTGTGCCCGACGACGGCACCGCCGCTCCCCGCC
>QGUH01000938.1 GCA_003242355.1 Pseudomonadota bacterium | reverse complement strand
GACCAGTGTGGTGCGCTCCAACGGTCCGGACGAGACGTGGGGCACGGACGACGACGGCATCATCTCGGTTTCGCTGCCCAAGCTCACCGTCGAGCTCCTGCGCTCGCAGCCCCGTTCCGGCGCTCGACCGGGAGTCGGCACGCGAGCGCCTCGTCCCGCCGATGCGGCGTCCGCTCCTCGGGATCCAGCGACCCAGGATCCAGCGACGGCGCCGGCCGCGCCAGCGGGCAGCCCCAAGCCGCCGAGCGCTCCGAAAGAACGGGATGCCTCGGAGGGACCGCGCGTTCGCCGCGACTTTCCGGAGACGCTGTTCGTGGCGCCGTCCGTGATCACTGACGGCAGGGGAACCGCCGAGCTCGAGATCCCGCTCGCCGACGGCATCACGGAATGGCGCGTGACCGCGGTCGCCCACACCACCGACGGCAGGCTCGGCGGCAATGCGAGCGGCCTGCGCGTTTTCCAGGACTTCTTCGTGGACGTCGCGTTCCCCGCCGAGCTCACGCGCGGCGACGAAGTCACCTTTCCAATCGCCGTCCACAACTACCTCGACGATCCCCAATCCGTCTCCATAAAGCTCGAGCCGGCGAGCTGGTACACGCCTCTCGGCGAGACCCAGCGCACGATCCAGCTCGAACCGGGGCACGTCGCGAGCGTCGGGTTCCCCGTGCGCATCGAGCGCGTCGGCGTGCACACGCTGACGGTGCGCGCATTCGGCACCAAACGCGCCGATGCCGTGGCGCGGAGCGTGCGGGTCGCGCCCGGTGGGAGAGCCGTTTCCCACGTCGCTTCGGGAGCACTCGGCGCGGGCGGCCTCGCCACACTGCCCGTGGAGCTCCCCGAGGACGTCATTCCGGGATCGGCGCAGGTCACCCTCGACGTGTTCCCCGGGCCTTGGTCTCGGGTCGTCTCGGGCATGGACGCCCTCGTCGGCACGCCGTCGCACGACTTCGGGCACGTTGCCGCGAGCGCAGCGCGCCACGCGCTCGCGGTGGACTACGCGCGCCAAACGGGAAAGCTGACTCCGGAGAAGCAGCGCGAAGCCGAAGCGCAGGTGAGCGCCGCCTATCAATCGCTGCTCGCCCACGCGCATCCGAGTGGCGGATTTTTCTGGTACGGCCCGCACGAGCCGGAGCCGCACCTCACGGTGTCCGCCTTCGGTTTGATGCAGCTTGCCCTGATGTCCCGCGTGCACGCCGTGGACGAAGCGCTGATTGCGCGCACCGTGCAGTGGCTCGTCCGTCATCAACGGGCGGACGGCTCGTGGCCGGTCGATCGAGACGCGCCGCTTTCGTTCGATACGAGCGTGGTCGGCAACACGGCGTTCGTGATCTGGGCGCTGGCGAGCGCGGGGCATCGCGGGCCGGCAATCGAATCGGGGCTTCGATTCGTCGAGAAGAACCTGGCCCGAGACGATCCCTACACGCTCGCCATCGTCGCGAACGCGCTTCTGCTCTGCGCTCCGTCGCATCTGCTGCTCGCCGACGTGCTCCAGGCGCTCACGCAGAAGGCACGAAAGCTCGACGAGCGGAGAGTGGGTTGGGTCGCCGCGGGCACGGACACACACAACGGCCCTGGGTTCGGGCACGACAAGAGCCTCATCGCGACGGCCCTGGCCGTGCACGCGCTCCTGCAGAGCGGCGGGCCCCTCGAGCTCGTCAACGGAGGGCTCGCGCAGCTGGTGAGCATGAAGGGCGCGCGGGGCATCGGTTCCCCCCAGGCCACGACGTGGGCGCTCCGTGCGTTCGCCGAAGCCGCGCGCAAAGGGGGCGACGGAGCGGTCGGCAGACTCCACGTGTTCGTGGACGACCATCTCGTGCAAACCGTGCTGCTCACCCGAGATCGCACCGACATCACGACGCGCATCGATCTGTCGCGTTCGATCGCGAAAGGGTCGCACGCCGTGCGTATCGCGTTCGAAGGCAGCGGCCAGCTCGCCTACAGCCTCGTCGCCAACCACAACGTCCCCTGGACTCCGTACCCTCGGGAGACCCCGCTGCCGATCGAGGTCATCGCCGTCTACGACAAGGAATCGCTGCGCGTGAACGAAACGGCCACGGCGATCGTCACCGTCAAGAACAACACCTCGGAGTCGGACACCGTCCTCGTCACCCTCGGCATTCCCCCGGGCTTCGAGGTCGTCACGGAGGATCTCGAGGCGAGCCGTTCGGCGCGCCGGCTCTCGAACTTCGACCTACGAGAACGAACACTGACCCTCGCCATCGACCGTCTCGCGCCCCAAACCAGCCGAACGGTGACCTACCGTCTCCGCGCGACTCTGCCCGTCCAAGCCTCCGACGGCGGCGCCGTCGCACGGCTCTACTATCACCCGTCGGTAAGGGTGGAGACCGCAGGACGGGTCCTGCGCGGATCCGGGTGTCGGGCAACTCCGGCGGCGGGGGAAGAAAGGGGCCCTGCGCCACAGTTTGTGTTCCCCATATGCACCCTCAACCAG
>QGUH01000937.1 GCA_003242355.1 Pseudomonadota bacterium | reverse complement strand
CTCGATCCTCCCCTTTCCTTTTGGGGGCAGTGGTCAGTTGTTTTAAAGGAGCGGCCACTGCGGGAGGAGCACTCGCTGGAGAAGTGGACGCATCGGTCGTCGCGGGAGGAGCGGGGGCTCCGGTCGCCGCAGCAGGAGCCGTGGCCGCCGGAGGCGCGGCGGTCGTGGAATCGGGCGGAGCAGCGGTCGCGGGGGAAGGCGCAGTGGCGGGAGGATTGGGAGACGAGGACGGAGAAGCCGTTGCGGAAGAAGCCGGGAGCTCGGATTGCGCGAGCGCGCTCGCTGCCGTCGTCGTGAGAACCATTGCGAGCAGCGCGCTCGAAACGTTTCGGCGCGAAAGGCTGCGCGCACTGGGGAGTCGGGCACGTCGGTTCAGCGTGGCGTCGTGCATGGCCGTCCTCGGATCGCTCCCGAGAATTCGTGATTCTCGAATCGTAACGACGTTGCGCAGCGCAGAACAAGAACTCGTGCGCACGGCGAGTGTGCGTCACCGGTCGTTGTTGTCGCAGACTCGATGTGTCGCAGCGCACGTGTGCGGCACACGCAGACCGAAGTCGGGCGCTCGAGAACGCTTCGCGTGGAGCGCGTCACGAGCGGCTCGTTGGTTCCTGGCCTCGGACGGAAGTGCCGCCGCGTCGCCGGGACTTCTCTGCATGGGCTTGCAGCGAGGTTGCCCGCGACCGCGGAGCAGGGTGCACGCCCTCGCGAGTCGACGGAGCAGGCTCCGATGCTCTCGAGCCTCGACGCTCCCCGCGCCTCGCGGCACCAGGGAACGAGGCCGATTCGTGCCGTGAATTGACAGGCCGGGCTGCGACGCTATTGAACCAGGGCGGGCGTCGCTTCGCGGAGGGCCGCGCTCTCGGTGTGAGAAGGATGCGAATGAACGAGAAGAAACCGGTCCGGAGCAGCTGGTCGCGGCTCGTGCTGTTCGGCACGATGGCGCTCGCTGGGAGCGGTTGCGACCTCAAGACCAAGGCGTGGGCCGAGCAAGTGCTGCCCGCTCACCCCCAAGGGACCCTGCCCGTGGTCGAGCCCTGGGTGGAGCTCACGCTCGCTTACAATCACGGAACCGCGTTCAGCCTCGTGCCGAACATGGGCAGCGCGAGTTTCTTCTTCGGCATCTTCGCCCTCCTGCTCGCGGCGGGCCTGTTCGCGACGATCCTGTTCACGCGGGTCGGGCGGCTCGAGGCGCTCGCCCTCGGAACGATCGCCGGCGGCGGTATCGGCAACGGAATCGAGCGGCTCACGGGCAACGGCGTCGTCGACTTCATCAAGATCAACTACCCCTGGGGCGGGAGCTGGCCCCTCTTCAACGTGGCGGACGTGCTGATCGTCGTCGGCGTCGCCCTCCTCTTCCTCATTCCCAGGAAGAAGCGCGAGCCCTCGAGCGCCTGACGCCTTTCGGGGGGCGCCCCAGAGAAGCACGCGCTCACGAACGTGCCTTTGGGGTGCTTCCGGACGTCGTCACCCTCGTTCGACCGATCCGCGTTCCGACCTCGCGTCGAGGGGGCGGAGCGTGCCGCAGCTTCCCGCCGAATTCACGTTGGGGGAGCCGCTCCCCACGCGGGCACCTGCACCGGTGACACGAAGAGTTCCGAAGGCGATGGCTCGGTGTGAAGCGCGCCGCCCGACCCCGGGAGGGGAAGGAAGGGCAGGGCCGAGCGGCGCAGTCCCCTCATCGGCTCGCCCGCACGCCGAGTTGCGTGCTCGAACGCGCGGCGCGAGCGCCGCTCGGCTCAGACGCTGCGGCGCGCCGCCGGCGCGGCCGGCTCGCCAGCGAGCGGCCGGGCGGTGCTCGTCGCGGGCTCGAGCGGGGGCAGGAAGGTGTCGTAGTAGAAGGCGCAGTCGCTGCGAATCTGCTCTTCGGTGAGCCCGAACTTGGCCAGGTCGTAGCGGTGCTCGGACTTGTACTTGCGCTGCTTCTCGGCGTGCTTCTGCACGACGGCGCGGAGCTCGGGCGTCATCGGGTGATCGAGGAACGCGCACATCTCCTCCATCAGCCCTTCGAAGTCGGCCATCATGCGGTCGTACCGCACGACGAAGACGCGCCGTTTGTCGATCGCGCCACTCGTCCAATCCTCGTGGAACTTGCGGAACAGCATGACCCAGGCGTGGTACATGCGCTGCAGCCAGCGCTGGCGCACCTCGGGCGGCTTCGACCAGAAGCCGAACGCGCGATCGAGCACGCCGACGACCAGGCTCATCGAGCTCGGAATGACCGAGAGCGGGTCGCGCGCCATGTAGAGGATCTTGGCGTCCGGGAAGCGCTCGAGGAAGCGCGGCAGGCGGATCGCCACCGAGAACAGCTTGGCGACGTTCCGTTCGGCGCCGTGGAGCACGAGGCTGCGCGTCCAGAGCTTCTCGAGCCACGCGAAGTCGCGCTCCGACGTGTCTCGCACGGCCGGGTCCATCATCGGCACGTGATCCTCGTCGTCCCACGAGAGGAAGAAGC
>QGUH01000936.1 GCA_003242355.1 Pseudomonadota bacterium | reverse complement strand
TGATGGCGGCGATGGTGTACTGCCTCTATCACAAGGTCGAGCTCGAGTTGAACGTCGTCGCGGGTGCGTCGCTGATCCAGTACGCGCGCAATCAGCTCCTCCGGGAGTTCCTGAACGACAAGAGCTTCACGCACATCATGTGGATTGACGCCGACGTCGGTTTCGACCCGCGCGCGATCATGCAACTGCTCGACCACGAGAAGGATGTCGTGGGTGGTGTGTACCCGATGAAGTGCATCCCGCTCGAGTGGCCGTATGAGCCGATGCCCGGCGAGCAGACGGGGCGTCTGCACCGGGCGAAGATCATGCCGGGTGGGTTCCTGCTCTGCTCCCGGAAGGCGTGCGAGGCGGTTGCGGAGACGGCCTCGACGTACATCCATTACATGAACGGGATGCAGTATCCGACCAAGCACGTTTTCGACGTGACGCTCGAGGACGGCGTACTGCTCGGCGAGGACGTGATTTTTTCGCGCCGCCTGATCAATGCCGGGCTGGATATCTGGTGCGATCCGGACATTTCCTTCCAGCACTGCGGGCAATTCCAGTGGCGGGGGAATCTCCGTCAGGCCATCGAGCCGCGTATGGTGACGAGCACAGCCGCATGAGCCTGACCGCGCTCGACATGCTCACGGACGCCATGCGTCTCTGCAACCTGCTGGACGAGAACGAAGTCCCGTCAGCGGAGCAGGGTGTGAAGGGCCTGCGCACCATGAATCAGATGGTCGCGCAGTGGGTCGAGGACGGCATCCGTTTGCCGTGGCACATCGTTGCCGATCTCGACGACACCCTGCCGATCGACGTCAAGGACGAGCGGGGCCTGAAGTACAACCTCGCTGTCGAGCTCGCCGGCGAGTACGGCATGGAAGTTTTGCCCCGAGTGCAGGAGATTGCTGCGGAGACGAAGGCGGGGCTTGAGAAGCGGTACATGCAGATCATCGAGTTGTCTGTTGATCACCTGCCGACCGACTGCCCGATCTCGGGGAGCATGACCTACCCGCTGGAGTGATGCATGCGCCTCCCGCTGCCCATTGCCACATACCGACTTCCCAGTCCGTCTGCGTCAAGCGCTAGGCTGGTGAACGTCTATGCGGAGCAGGCTCCGGTGGGCGCAAAGGGGCCGGTCATTCTGCGCCGTGCTCCGGGCATTCGTTCGTGGACAGAGGTAGGCGACGGACCGATCCGCGGCATGACCGTAATGGGCGGTGTGCTGTACGTGCTCTCTGGCGAAGAGTTCTATTCGATCGCGGCGAACGGCGCCGCGACGCAGATCACCGGCACTGTCCCGGGCGCCGAGCGAGTCCGCATCGCGAACAACGGCACGGACATCGTCATTGTTCGCCCGGACGACAACACGGCGTATAAGTCCGATGGGTCCACGGTCACGCAGATTACGGACCCGGTGTACGCGGAGTGGGGCGCGACGGACGTCGACTATCTCGACGGCTATCTCGTATTCAGCCGGCCGGATTCGCATCAGTTCTTCAACACCGGCTTGAACGAGGTGACGTTCAACGCGCTCGACATTACGAGTGCGGACGGCAAGCCGGACAACCTGCTCGGCCTAATCGTCGACCACCGCGAGATTTTCTTGCCGGGAACGGAGTCCTGCGAGCTCTGGTACAACGCCGCGAACCAGACGGGATCGCCTTTCTCGCGCTCCCCGAACGGCGTGCTCGAGATTGGGTGCGGTGCGGCGTACAGCCCGGCTAAGTCGGATAACGCCATCAACTGGCTCGCGAACGACAAGACCGTTCGGCGCCTCAACGGCGTGACTCCTGTCCGCATCAGCCAGCATGGCGTTGAGGCCGCCATCGAGCGCATGTCCGTGACGTCGGACGCTTTCGGCATGTCGTACTCGCAGGAAGGGCACATGTTCTACGTGCTGACCTTCCCGAACGCCGGTCGGACGTTCGTCTACGACTCGACGACGAAGGAATGGCACGAGCGCGAATCGCTCGGCTACAACCGCTGGCGGGTGAACTGCATCGTCGAGGCTTACGGCAAGCAGATCGTCGGGGATTCCGAGAGCGGCAAGGTCGGGATTCTGGACCCGGACACCCATGAAGAATGGGGCGAGCCGCAGCGTGTCGCTTGGACGTATCAGAGTATCTATGCGGAGCGCAATCGGGCTTCGCACCTGCGATTCGAGATCGCATTCAACGCTGGCCACGGCGTCCCCGTTGGGCAAGGTGAGAACCCGCTTGCGACGCTGAAGGTCTCTGACGACGGCGGCAACACATGGCGCGCTCGGCCGACGCGCTCTCTCGGGCGAATCGGCAAGTACGAGGCTCGCGCGGTTTGGTGGAACAACGGGAGTTCTCGGGACCGCGTGTACCAAGTCGAAATTACGGATCCCGTCCCGCTGTTCGTCTTCGACACGCAGGTCGAGGTTGAGGGAGGCCGGTTGTGAGGGGAAAGGGAAGGAAAAAGGGGCGGATTGCGGGCCGGGAAA
>QGUH01000935.1 GCA_003242355.1 Pseudomonadota bacterium | reverse complement strand
GGGCATGAGCCACCTCTGCCTGGCGATCCTCGACGTGGGCGACGTGGCCATCGCGCCGGATCCTTGTTACCCGATTCACGCCGGCGCTCCCCGCATCGCGGGCGCCGAGGTCGAGACGTACGATGCTTCGGGGCGCCTGCCGCCGGCCGAAGCCGTGGCGGAGGCCATCGCGCGCGTCGTGGCACGCGGCAAGCGCCCGAAGCTCGTCATTGCCAATTATCCGCAGAACCCGACGGGACGCGTGATTGCGCGGGCTGCGCTCGCGGACCTGGTGCGGGTCGTCGCCGAATCGGGCGCGCTGCTGCTCCACGATCTCGCCTACGCGGACTTCGATTTTTCGACGCGGTACGCGCCGAGTATCTTCGATTGCGGCGTGCCGGTCGACGAGGTCAAGGCGTTCGCCGTCGAGGTCTTCTCCACTTCGAAGAGTTACAACATGCCGGGGTGGCGAATCGCGTTCATGGCGGGCAACGCGCGCATGATCGACGCGCTCGCGCACCTCAAGACGTACCTCGACTACGGCACGTTCGCTCCGCTGCAATACGCCGCCGCGTGGGCGCTCGACAACGGCGATGCGTTCGCCGAATCGATGTGCGCGCTCTACCAGGCGCGCGCTCGGGCGCTGTGCGACGGCCTCGCGGCAGCCGGGTGGCCCGACATCGAGAGGCCGGGGGGCACGATGTTCGTCTGGGCGAAGCTTCCGCCGCCCTTCGCCGAGCGCGGCTCCGTGCTCGCCGCCTCGGACCTCATCGAGCGCGCGCACGTGGCCACCTCGCCGGGGGTCGGCTTCGGCGCGGGCGGCGACGGGTATCTCCGCTTCGCGCTCATCGAAGATCCGCCGCGTATCGCCGAAGCCTGCCAGCGCATCCGGACCTGGCTCGAAAACTCCGGCCCTGCTCGCGCCACCGGCTGAACCAAGGCCCACTCTTCGGGGTGCGTGACGAATCGGAGCTCGTCGGGCTCCCCCGTTCCGCGGGCTGCCTCGAGTGGGGTTCCGTCACGGCCGGGTGGCTCTGCGGGCGGAGCTCGCGGATGCCCTTCGTACATCGACCGACAAGCGCGGTCGTTCGGCGTCCGACCTTCAACCCAGGAGCCCTGGCTTTACTTCACCTTGGGGTGTTCGGCATACTTCGCGCAACGTGGGACGGTTGTCTGCCCGCTGTTTGCCTTTCTTCGGGCGGAGTCCCCGCGACGGAGGATTGTCGATGAGCCAGAGGACTCTACTGGTAGCGCTTACCGTATTCGGGCTTTCCGGGTGCTTCATGATTCAGGGCCGCGCCGAGATGGTGAAGCGCGATCGCACGGGGGGCGTCTTGGCGCTCAAGGGCGACAAGACCAAGGCCATGGAAGACGCCAAGGCCCAGATGGCCGCCAACTGCCCGGACGGTTACGAAATCGTGGGCGAGGAAATGGTCAAGGTGGGCGAGGCGACCCAGACCGAGGAGGAGGTCGACCTCGACAAGAAGGGCGCCTCGAAGAGCGGCGCCAGCATCACGCAAGACGTGACCGAGCACCGCATCACGTACGTGTGCAAGTCCGCGGAACAGTCGGCCGCCGCGGAGGAGTCGGCGTCGTCGGCCGCCGCGGAAGAGTCGGCTGCGCCCGAGGCCGCCGCGCAGTGAGCCACGGGCGAGCGGAAGCGCGGCGCCACACCGCGCTTCCGCTCTGCCGCGCTGCCCGCGAGTCATCGGGCAGAAGCCCGCTTCGCGACGCGCACCGGATTCCAGACGATGACGTCGAGCCCCATCACGCTCCTGCACCTCGAGCTCCGGGGGAACCAACGGGCGCACCATCGCGACCGGCACCGGCCAGTGCGCGAACAGAACCTCGGGGAAATGTGAGCGGGCGAGCGGCTCGCGCTCCATGCCGACGTTCTCCGTGGAGTCGCGAGCCACTCGCTGCTTTCGGTGCGAATCGACCTTGCAAGGCCAATGGAGAGCGAACGGCTCGCGCTCGAGGCGGACGTCTTGGGGTACGTCGTAGAGTCGTGAGCCGTTCGCTGTTTCGGGCGCGAGCGGACACCCTCGCGGGCCGACGCCCGAAGGGGAGCCCCCGACATTGCAGTTGCGCTCGAGGGCGCGCGCTCACGTCGGAAGGCGCCGCAACGCGCAGGGTGAGAAGCAGGCGTCTTGCGATACGTCGGAGTCGTGAGCCGCTCGCTTCGGACGCGAACGGACACGCACGCGGGCTGACGCCCGAAGGGCAGCCTCCGACACCGCAGTCTGCCCCGTGCTGGGGTGACGTGACGGAGGCGGCTCAGCCGACCTGCGCAAAGACTTCGGTGCGATTGCGGTAGAGGTCCCAGAACTTCTGGGCGACCGTCGCTGGCTCGAGCGTTGCTTTCCCGGCGTCCCACGCGGTGCCCTTCACGGTCGAGAGCACCATCACTTCCCCGACGTAGATGCTCCCTTATAAACATTTCCCGGCCCACGAGACCGTACAAAAATTCGTATTG
>QGUH01000072.1 GCA_003242355.1 Pseudomonadota bacterium | reverse complement strand
GAGCCGCGTGTCGCCGTAATCGTTGCCGAGGAGCACGGGCCAGCGCGTCACGACCGTGATCACCGCGCCGCCACGAACGAAGGCGATCACGTGATCGCGCCGCCCGCCCACGGCGTAGAGCGGCTCGTAATCCCCGTGCGGACCGAACGCCTCCGGGCGCCGCCGTCGGAGCTGCAGGGCCGCGCGCACCACGTGCAACTTGGGCAGCCCTTCGTCGGCGCGCGCGAGCACCTCCTCCGGCGAGAGCCCCTCGAGCTCGGCCAACAAGCGCCGACGCACGTCGTAGTCCACCGGCCGCCGATTGTCGGGATCCACGAGACTCAGATTCCAGAGCTCGCTGCCTTGATACAAGTCCGGGACGCCCGGAACCGTGAGCTGAACGAGCTTGTGCGCGAGCGAGTTCAGCCGACCGGGAGCGACGATGCGCGCCACGAACGCTTCGAGATCGCTCGTGAACTCGCGATCGTCCAGAGTTCGCTCGACGAACTCCACGAGCGCGTGCTCGTACCCCTCGTCCATGCGCGTCCAGCTCGTGTGCTGCTTCGACTCGCGCGCGGCCTTGAGCATGTATTCGCGCGCGCGCTCGGTGGAGACCGGAAAGGCGCCGACCAAGGTTTGGTAATAGAGGTATTCCGCGTTGCGGTCGGGTAGTCCGTCTTTCTTGTACTGTTCGTTGTGCGCGGACCAGCGCAGCACGGCTCTGCGCCACGTCTCCGGAATCTCCGAGAGCACCATGAGCCGCATGCGCACGTCCTCGCCGCGCTTCGTGTCGTGCGTCGAGGTCGTGACGAGCTCGTAGGGGCGCTTCTTTCGCCGCTCCCGGCATTTCTCGTGAAACTCGGCGAGGCCCCTGCCGAAGTGGCTGGGCGCGCCGCCCACCTCGTTGAGCGCGACGAACGGCACGTAGCAGTAAAAGACCGTGTCCTCGACGCCCTTCGCCATCACGGGGCCGCTCGTTTGCTGAAAGCGCGCCACGAGCTCGCGCTCGCGCGCTCCGCGCACCTCCAGCGTGAGCACCCGCCCCAAGAAATCGAACAGCTCGCCGTCGAGGTCCGGCCGCGCGTCTTTCGCCGCCCGTATCGCGCGGAGGATGACGCGCGCGTCCTCCTCCGAGACCACCGCGCGCTCGGGATCGACGTACGTCCGGTACACGGGAAAGCAGGCGAGCACTTCGCGCAGCGCCTCGTGCACCTCGTGCCGGGAATAGTCGCGGAAGCGCCGATTTTCTTCACAAACCTCGAGAAACTCCTGCGTGAGCCGGTTCAGGTCGCTGCCCAAAAGATCGCGCAGCACGAGGTGTTTCTTGTCGCGCACGACCTCCCCGTAGTCGGTGGGCTCGCCCGTGAACTCCGCGTAGAAGTCGAGAAGCGCGCCTTTCGACTCGGGGCGCACGAACAACCCATCGAGCTCGGCCAGGAAATCGTAGCCCGTGGTCCCGTCGATCGGCCAGTTTTCGCGCAGGCGCTCGCCGGGCTCGAGGATCTTCTCCACCAGAATCCAAGCGTCTTTGGCGAGGGCTCGGAGTCGCTCGAGGTACTCGAGCGGGTTGCGCAAACCATCGATGTGGTCGACGCGCACTCCGTGCACGACGCCCTCGGAGAGCAAGCGTCCGATCAGCGCATGCGTGGCGGCGAACACGCGAGGATTTTCGGCGCGCAGTCCGACGAGCGAGGTGATGTCGAAGAAGCGACGATAGCCGAGGTCCCGCGCCGCCGCGCGCCAGTACGCGAGGCGACAGTTCTGCCGGGAGAGGAACGCGTCGAGCTCGTCGGGGCTGCCGTTGATGGCCTCGAGCTCTTGGTCGATCGCGGCAGCGACCTCGGGGCACTCGCGCGTGAGCCGCTCGAGCAGCTCGTGGAGCACTTGTTTGTCGCGGTGGCGTCGTTCCTGACTCTCGGGATCGGTCGCGGTCGGCAGCGGCAGCCCGCCGAACGCGTCCGCGAGGAATCCGAGCGTCGTCGATCCCGAGCGCGCTGCCGCACGCGCGAGCGGCTCGGCGAGCGATCGCGGCGCCACGGGCACCCGGTGCTCGTAGTAGCGAATCGTGAATGCGCCGCCCTCGCGCACGACGCGGATCTCCCCCGCGTCGATCACGCGCCCCGAATGATCGCCGAGAATGGGCAACAGCACCTTGTCGCGGTACCGGTGCTCGGGCGGCGACCATTCCACGTCGAAGTAGCTCGCGTGGACGCCTGATGGGCCGTTCTCGAGCACGTCCCACCACCACGGATTCTTGCGATCGATCGCCATGTGGTTCGGGACGATGTCCACGAGCTGCCCGATCCCTTCGCGCTCGAGGCTCTTTGCGAGCAACCGGTACCCCTCGTCACCTCCCAAATCCTCGCTCACGCGCGAGTGGTCGACCACGTCGTAGCCGTGCGTGCTGCCCGGCGCCGCCTGCAGGATGGGCGAGAGGTAGGCGTGGCTCACGCCGAGCTCACGGAGATAACCGGCGACGCCCGCGGCGTCGGCGAAGCCGAAACCGGGCCCGAGCTGCAGGCGATAGCTCGCGCGCGGCTCGCGAAAACGGCGGTCGGGGGATCCGGGAGAGAACGTCACCGGCGTCGTGAGGTTCGAGCCAGCCTGTGCGCGAGCTCCGCCGAAATGAGCTCGCTCTCCGGCTTGCCGATCACGGCCGTCCGGAACATCGCGAGCGAGCGGGCCGACAGGGGATAGGGACTCGGGGCGTCCACCGTGTACACGTGCGGGCGCGAGGTGTCGAAGAGGCGTTCCCAGCGCTCGTTTTTCCGGGTGGGGGGAAGCTTGAACGGGATCGTCTCGTGGTGCGCATTGAGCAGCACCAGCACCGTCGCGTCTTCGATGCGCCGACCGCGCTCGTCGACCTCCTCCATCAGGTCTCCGGCCAAGCGCATGCCGAGGCACTTGACGAAGCTGGTCCAGTCCTGATCGCTCATCTCCTCCCCGTTCGGGGTAATCCAGGACACGTCCTTGACGTCCGAGCCGCGGATGCTCCGCCCTTGGAAGAACCTGCGCCGCTGCAGAACCGGATGCTGCTTCCAGATGCGCGCGACGCGCTTGACGAACTCCAAGAAATCCCGCTGCTCGGCGTTCAGCTCCCAACCGAGCCAGGAGATCTCGTTGTCCTGACAATAGGCGTTGTTGTTGCCGCGTTGCGTGTGGCCGATTTCGTCGCCGCCGCGCAACATCGGGACGCCCTGGGAAAGTAGGAGCGTCGCGATGAAGTTCCGCTTCTGCTGGGCGCGCAAGGCCCGAATGCTGGGGTCGTTCGTCGGCCCTTCGACGCCGCAGTTCCAGCTCAGGTTGTCGTCCTGCCCGTCGCGGTTGCCCTCACCGTTCGCCTCGTTGTGCTTTTCGTTGTAGCTCACCAGGTCTTCGAGCGTGAATCCGTCGTGGCAGGTGACGAAGTTGATGCTCGCGTACGGGCGTCGCCCGCTCTGCTCGTACAGGTCGCTGCTGCCGGCGAGCCGCGTCGCGAGCTCCGAGGCCGAGCCACCGTCCCCCTTCCAGAAGCGGCGGACCGCGTCGCGGTATCGCCCGTTCCACTCGGTCCACCCCACGGGAAAGTTGCCGACCTGATAGCCACCGGGACCCACGTCCCACGGCTCCGCGATCAACTTCACCTGCGAGATGACCGGGTCCTGGTGGATGATGTCGAAGAACGCACCCAGCTTGTTCACCTCGTAGAGCTCTCGGGCGAGCGTCGAGGCGAGATCGAAGCGGAAGCCGTCGACGTGCATCTCGAGCACCCAGTAGCGCAGGCTATCCATGATGAGCTGGAGCACGCGCGGGTGCTGCATGTTGAGGGTGTTGCCGCAGCCCGTGAAATCCATGTAATAGCGCGGGTCTTCCGGAACCAGCCGGTAGTAGCTCGCGTTGTCGATCCCGCGCATCGAGAGCGTCGGGCCGAGGTGATTGCCCTCGGCCGTATGGTTGTAGACGACGTCGAGGATCACCTCGATGCCCGCACGATGGAAGTTGCGCACCATCGTCTGGAACTGTTTCGTCGCGGGAATGCCGTTTCGAACCGCATAGCGAATGTCCGGCGCGAAGAAGCTCAGCGTGTTGTACCCCCAGTAGTTCGTGAGCCCGCGCTCGACGAGCAGGCGGTCGTCGACGTGATGGTGGATCGGCATGAGCTCGACCGCCGTCACGCCGAGCGAGAGCAGGTGCTCGATCACCGAGTCCGAAGCGAGACCGAGATACGTCCCGCGCAGCGGCTCGGGCACCTTCGGATCGAGCTTGGTTTGCCCCTTGACGTGCGCCTCGTAAATCAGCGTCTTGTGCCACGGAGTGGCGGGCGGCCGATCGTCGCCCCACGAGAACGCCGTTTCCACGACCTGCGAGAGCGGCGCGTACGGCGCGCTGTCCCGCCCGTCCATGGCGAGGTCTTGGCGCGCGTCGCCGATGGGATATCCGAAGAGCTCGTCCGACCAACACGTGAGCCGCCCCACGCTCTTCGCGTACGGATCGAACAGCACCTTGTTCGGATTGAAGCGATGCCCGGCTCTGGGCTCGTAGGGGCCGTAAACCCGGTACCCGTAGAGCTGACCGGGGAGCACGTCGGGCAAGTAGACGTGAAATACCTGATCGGTACGTTCGCGCATTTCGATACGCGCCGATTCCCGCTTCGCTTCCGGTGAGTCGAACAAGCAGAGCTCGACGCGTGTCGCGTTCTCCGAGAACAGGGCGAAGTTCACACCCGCGCCGTCCCAGGTCGCGCCGAGCGGCGATGGATTGCCAGGCCAGATGCGCACGACACGGACTATTGCCGTGCACGGCAGCTCAGACAAGTGACCGAACGCCACGCTTTTGCGTTCGTGTTTCGTCACATGTGGCAAACGTGTACACGAGCTCTGCTTCGCGCCTCGGGGCGTGCGACTCCGCCTCGCTCTCGTGCGCAGCGCTCGCCGACTCACGCCTCGTGCACGCAATCGGGAGTCGGCTCACGGCACGATTCGGCCAAGTCCGGTTGGGAAACGGACGCCCACGCCGTGAATTCGCACACGGCAGCGGCGCGCCCTTTGCTGGCACGAGTCGACCGTGGACGTGCGGGCCGGTCTCTCGCGCCGCCGACGGGCGATCGCCTGCGCCTCGGCGCTCGCGCTCTCGAGCAGCGTGAGCCTGGCTGCTCCGCCCGAACGCTCCCCGCCGCCCAAGACGCGTAGGACCGAGCTCACCGTCGTCCCTTTCGTCGGGGGCAGCAGCGATATCGGTTTCGGCGGCGGTTACGTCGCCGGGCTCGTCCGGCTCGCGCCGCACCACCATCCCTACGTGTATCGGATCGAATCGGCGGGAACCATCACCTTCGATCCGTCGCGCGCGTCGGACGATCCCGCCATTCCGTACGTCGACCAGTACGTGTCGTGGACGCTGCCGAACCTCGCCCACGGGCGCATCCGCCTCGACCTCCGGCTCTCCTACACCCGCGAAGCCACGCTCAAGTACTACGGAATCGGCAACGCGAGCACGGTCCCGAGTGGTCGAGATCCCGCCGAGAGCCATTTCGAGCACGCGCGCGATCATCCGACCCTGGGCGTCTTGGCCGAGCACCGCAGAGGCCCCGTGATCCTCCGTTGGGGCGCGTCCTACACGCAAAACTGGCTCCAAATTCGGGAGGGCACGAAGCTCGCCGAGGACATGCAGAGCGGCCCTCCCGAAGTCCGTGCCTTGCTCGGCCCGGATGGCGCACACGGCGTGCCCGAGTTCTCGTTCGGAATCGGCTGGGACACGCGCGACGACGAGACGACGCCGCTCGAGGGTACGTATCACACGCTGCGCGTCGACCTCTCCCCCGGCGCGCTCGGGGCTCCCGCGCATCGGTACGGGCGGCTCGACTTCGCGGCGCGCGGCTATCGAACGGTTCTTCCAGGGCGCCTCACGCTCGCTGCTCGGTTCGTCACCGACGCCCTCTTCGGCAATCCACCGTTTTACGAGCTCGCGCGCTTCGACGACACCACGGCATTCGGAGGGCCCAAGGGTGTGCGCGGCATCCCGGCGCAACGCTACTACGGCATGCTCAAGTTGTTCGGCAACTTCGAGGTGCGCTCCCGGCTCTTCGACTTCGTCGCGTTCTCGAAGCCGTACCGATTCGGGATCGTGCTCTTCACCGACGTCGGGCGTGTGTTCGCGGACTACGAACGGAACGCGGACCTCGACGGCCCCGGTCTCGGCCTGAAGTACGGCCTGGGCGTGGGCCCACGGCTCGCCTCGGGCCGCGCGTTCGTCGTGCGCTTCGACGTCGCCTGGTCTCCCGAAGCGCGTCCGCTCACCGCCTACCTCCTCGCCGGACACGCCTTTTAGCGTGACGAGCGGCCCACCGCCCCGCGTTCGCGGCGTGTCCGAAAACGTCACGCCGACGGCGTGTCCGAAAACGTATCGAATCCACCGCCGCCCGGCGGTGATGTCGAGCGCTTCTCGCACCTTCCCGACATCGCCCGCCGTGTGCGCGTTGCTGCCCTCGAAACGAGCGGGGTACGATCCGGCCTCGCTTCGAGGAGGCGGACATGCAGCGCTCCGTGGAACATCCGGTTCGGCACTCGTACTCCGAGCTCTTGCTCGCCCGTCGTTCGGGACGCGCATGGCCCGGATGGCTCGCCTGCGTGCTCGCCGTGGGCGCGAGCGGCGCGTTCGTCTGGTTTTACCACCGTCCACTCTACACCCACAATTCCACGCTGATTCAGCAGCTCGACGACTCGCGAGCGCGCGCGAACCAGCTCTCCGCCAAAATCAAGGAGGTCGAGAAGGCCCGCGCGGACCTCCAGCGCGAGCGCGACGAGCTCGCGGCGCAGAACGCGCAAGTCCTGAAAGAGAAACAGGAGGCGGTCGAGGCGCTCAATCGTCTGAAGGAAGACCTGTCGGCCAACCTCAAAGTCGAGATCCAGAGTGGCGACATCAAGATCCTGCGCCGGGGCAACGATCTCGTCGTCGACGTCTCCGACAAGATTCTCTTCGACACGGGCAAGACGGAGATCAAAGAGCAGGGGCGCAAGGTCTTGCTCCAGGTCGCGAGCACGCTCGCGCGCTTCAAGGACCGCATCATCCAGATCGGCGGACACACCGACAGCGCGCGGATCGTCTCTCCGGAGCTTCGCGAGCGCTATCCCACGAACTGGGAGCTCTCGACGGCGCGCGCCACCAACGTCGTCCGCTTTCTCCAAGAGCGCACCAAGATCCCGGGCGAACGCCTGGCCGCGGCCGGTTTCGCCGAATACCGGCCCGCCGCCACCAATCGCAACGAAGAAGGCCGTCAGCGCAACCGCCGCATCGAAATCGTCCTCATCCCGCGCCCACCGAAGACCTGAGGCCTCTTCCCATCCGCCCGCTGAACCATGGCCCCAGGCAACGGCACACCGCGTCGTGAACGAGCACGTGTCGCGATTCGGATCGGGGGATTGGTGGAGCCCATGTCGCGAGGCGAAGCCAACGCGGCGCTCGGCGGACGTCCTCCGCGCCCTCGCGCGTCGAGTCTTGGTCCGCCACGGAGTCGGTCAGCCGACCAAGCGAGCGCCTGGCTCGAATAGCGGCCCCCCGCGTCGTCCCCGCGTCGAAAAGAGAGCATCGGGCCGCCTGTCGGCCGTCCTCCTTGACAGGAGGGCCCCCGGCTGGGAGGGTCAGCGCGCAGGCCGCGCACAATGGCGTTCGTGCGCCGCCCCGAGCGAGCCATGGGAACCATCACACGTCCGCACCACGAGAGCCTCATCGGTGACAATCAGGGCTTCGCGACGACCCGTCTCGACGCGATGCTCAACTGGGCCCGCAAGTACTCATTGTTCGCCTACCCGTTCGTCACGGCGTGCTGCGGAATGGAATTCATGTCGCTCTGGGGAAACCGGTACGACGTGTCCCGATTCGGAGCGGAAGCCCCTCGTTTCTCCCCGCGTCAGGCAGACCTCCTGTGGGTGGTCGGCACGATCGTGCAGCGCCAAGCGCCGGTGCTCAAGAGGATCTACGAGCAGCTCGCCGAGCCGAAGTGGGTGTTGGCGTTCGGAACGTGCGCGTCGAGCGGCGGCTTTTACGACAACTACGCAACGGTCGCCGGTATCGACAAGATCATCCCGTGCGACGTGTACGTGCCGGGCTGCCCGCCGCGGCCGGAAGCAGCCATGGATGGGCTGTTGCTGCTCCAAGACAAGCTGCAACGGGGAGATCGGACGCCGGCAATCGTCAAGCCGAGGATGGATCCGGCGACCAATCCGGAGCTCGGCCTCGTCCAGATCCGCCGGCCATCGCGGATCAGCGAGCCCGGCTGATACGGGCCGCGCCCAATAGCCGTACCGACAGCGCGCAACAAAGGGGGCTCGCCTCTCGCCGCGCCGGCCACAGCGTACCGGCGGTCTGTCGCGAACGGGGCGAGCATTGCTTTGGCACGTCGAGCTGGAGGTTCTGAAGGGGAGTCCCCCGCTCGTGGCGTTTGACCCGCCGGAGCCGAGCCGTTAGACCGCGACTCCCTTGAGCGCGCGCCGCGGATCCCTGACCTTGACCCGATTCTTCGTGCGGGGGGAGCCGCCCTCCGACCTTCGAAAACCGTTCCTCGCCGCGATCCGCCTGCGCGCCTTCCAGCCGCTCGACCCCGACGGCGAAGCGAACGAGGCGAGCGGCTGGTGCGTGATGGATCGGCCCTTCGATCTCGATTTCGAGCCCGACAAGGTGTTCGAGGATCGCTTCCTGCTGCTCGGGTTTCGCATCGATCGCTTTCGCGTGCCTCCGGCGATGGTGCGCGCGCAGATGGCCGACGAGGAAGCGCGGGCCCTCCATCGCACGGGGAAGAATCGCCTGAGCCGGAACGAGCGCCTGGAGATCCGCGACAAGATCGTGCGCCGCCTGCGCAGAAAGCTCGCGCCCTCCACGCGCGCCATCGACGTGGTCTGGGATCTCGACGGCGGCACGGTGCTGTTCTTCAGTCACAGCAAGCGCGTCCTCGCCGACTTCTGCGCTTTGTTCGAGAGAACGTTCCGCCTGGCGCTCGACGAGGACAGCCCCTACCGCGCCGCCCTGCGCGCGAACCTACCGCGCGCGCTGCTCCGCGAGCTCGACCACGTCGAGCCCATGGCGCTCCGCCGAACGGCTTCGTCGAAGGCAAAGCGCCTCGCCGCGTCCGCCGCCCCCCCCGCGAACGGGTCGTCACGAGCGACGCTGGGCGCGAGCGACACCTCGCGCCGAACGACTCCGATGGCGAGCGACGCGAACGGCTCGCAACGAGCGACTTCGACCGCGAGCGACGCGAACGGCTCGCGACGAGCGGCTCCGTCCGCGAACGACGCCGAAGACGATCCGTTGCGGCGCATCGAGACGACACGCTTTCTGGGCTCGGAGTTTCTGCTCTGGATCTGGCTCCGCGGCGAGCTCTCGACGGCGAGCATTCGACTCGACGGCGACACCGAGCTCGACGTGTGGCTCGACCGACAGCTCACGCTCGAGAGCCCAATCGACAAGAACGAGCGCGTCACCGTGCGCGGCATGGCGCCCGCCGACGCC
Organism: Pseudomonadota bacterium; assembly: GCA_003242355.1. GTDB lineage: Bacteria > Myxococcota_A > Polyangia > Polyangiales > Polyangiaceae > PMG-095. The sequence continues at coordinate 93 of QGUH01000072.1, read as the reverse complement.
GAGGAAGCGCGCGAAGCCGTCCGCGCCGGCAAGCTCCCGGTCGTCGCGCGCATCGTCCTTCGCAACGTCGAGCGCGACTTCGTCGCCGGTCTC
>QGUH01000071.1 GCA_003242355.1 Pseudomonadota bacterium | reverse complement strand
CGGCGCGTCTGGGACCCGGGTGCGCGGCGTTTCGGAGGGCGATCGCATCGCGGCCATTTCGTATCGCGCTTACGCGGAGTACGACGTCGCCGGCGCCGACGCAGTCGTCAAGCTCCCCGCGACGCTCGCGGGGCAGCCTTTTCCCGGCGAGGCGCTCGGCTGCGCGATGAACATTTTCGCGCGGAGTCGCATCGAAGCCGGGCAAACCGTCGCGGTGGTCGGCGCCGGCTTTCTGGGCTCCCTCTTGATTCGCCTCGCGAGCGACGCCGGAGCGCGCGTGCTCGCCATTTCACGGAGTCGACACTCGCTCGATCTCGCGGCCCGCATGGGAGCCACGGAGGTCCTTCCGATGGACGACTTCGCACGCGTCGTCGAGCGCGTCTCCAATCTCACGCACGGCAATTGGTGCGAGCGCGTGATCGAGGCCACTGGAAAACAAGAGCCGCTCGATCTCGCGGCGGATCTCGTGGCCACCCGCGGCGTGCTGGTGATCGCCGGTTACCATCAAGACGGTCCGCGACGCGTGAACCTCCAGCTCTGGAACTATCGCGGCATCGACGTGGTGAACGCGCACGAGCGAGAAATCGGCGTGTACGTGCGCGGCGTGGAAGCGGCCCTCGACGCAATCACGTCGGGCCGCCTCGACCCGTTTCCCCTCTATACCCATCGCTACTCGCTCGAAGGCCTCGGAGCGGCGCTCGATGCCACCGCGGAACGCCCCGCAGGCTTCGTCAAGGCGCTGGTGCTCCCATGAGGCTCGCTCCTCGGGTCGGTTTTCTCGGCGTGGGTTGGATCGGGTCGGCGCGGCTGGCATCGCTCGCGGCGAGCCGCACCGCGCACATCGCCGCCGTGTGCGACCCGAGCCCGGAAGCGCGAGCGCGCGCCCACGAAGTCGTGCCCGAGGCATCGCTGTTCGAGCATTACGAGGAGTTGCTCGAGGTTCCGCTCGACGGCGTCGTCATCGCCACTCCGAGCGGCCTGCATGCGCGCCAATGCGTCGCGGCGTTCGAGCGCGGGCTCGCCGTGTTCTGTCAGAAGCCGCTCGCCACGTCGGCGGCCGAGGTGCAGCGCGTGATTGGCGCGGCCCGCGCGTCCGATCGCCTGCTCCGGGTCGACTTTTGTTATCGCCATACGCGGGCCCTCTCGGTGGCGCGGGAGCTCGTCGCCTCGGGGGAGCTCGGTCCGATCCACTCGGTCGAGCTGGTGTTCCACAACGCCTATGGCCCGGAAAAGGCTTGGGCGCTCGATCCCGACCTGGCCGGCGGCGGGTGCCTGATGGACCTCGGCGTTCACCTGGTCGACGCAGCGCTCTGGGTCCTCGGGTCGCCGCGCGTCGAGCGCGCCGTAGGACGCCGTTTCCGCGAAGGGCAAAGGCTCGCTCCGCACTCCTCGACGCTCGAGGATTTCGCCGTCGGATTGCTCGACCTCGACGGCGGCGTGAGCGCGTCGCTCGCGTGCTCCTGGTGGTCCTCTTTCGGCGATCATGCGCGGATTCGGGCGGAGTTCTTGGGCGCGCGCGGCGGCGTCGTCGTCGAGAACGTCGCCGGATCGTTCTACGACTTCGCGTGTGATCGCCTGCGCAACGCCACCCGCGAACGGCTCGTGAGCCCCCCGGACGATTGGGGCGGGCGCGCGCTCGTTTCCTGGGTCGCGGAGCTCCGGGCCTCCCCGAAGTACCGACCCGAGCCGGAGCTCCTCGAAGTCGCCCGGAGCGTGGACCTGCTCCTGGGGCGCGATCCGACCGCGGCGAGCGCGAGCGAGCCCGAACGGGTCGACGCAGCCGGAGTCGTATGAAGCTCGTCGTCTTTGGCCTCACCGTGAGCTCTTCGTGGGGCAATGGGCACGCGACCCTGTGGAGAGGGCTGTGCCGAGCGCTCGCCCGGCGGGGACACACGGTCGTATTCTTCGAACGCGACGTCCCGTATTACCGCTCGGCACGCGATCTTTTCGCGCTCGAGGCAGGGCGTCTCGTGTTTTACGAGAGCTGGGATTCCGTGCGGGAGGAAGCCGAGGCCGAGCTGGCCGACGCGGACGTCGCCATGGTCACGTCCTATTGCCCGGATGGCGTAGCGGCGACCGATCTCGTCGCCGCGTCTCGCTCGCTTCGGCGGATCTTCTACGATCTCGACACGCCGGTCACGCTCGCGTCGATCGCATCCGGCGAGCCTCCTGCCTACATCGGAGAGCGCGGGCTCACCGACTTCGATCTGGTGCTCAGCTTCACTGGCGGTCGAGCCCTTTCCCTACTGCAAGAGCGCCTCGGAGCCCGTCGCGTGGCGCCGCTCTACGGACACGTGGATCCGCAGGTGCACCACGCCACGACGCCGAGCGAACGATACCGGGGAGACCTGTCGTATCTCGCGACCTATTCGGCGGACAGAGCTGCGGCCGTCGACGAGCTGTTCGTTCGTCCGGCGCTCGCGGCACCGAAGCTCCGCTTCGTGCTCGGAGGCGCGATGTATCCCGAGCCGGAAGCGTTCCCGGAAAACCTCGTCCATCACCCCCACGTGCCGCCCGGCGAGCATGCGGAATTCTTCTGCTCGAGTCGGCTGACGCTCAACGTGACCCGGAAAACGATGGCCGAGCTGGGCTTCTGCCCGTCGGGACGTTTGTTCGAAGCGGCCGCGTGTGGCATTCCCATCGTCAGCGACTGGTTCGCCGGGCTGGATCTCTTCTTCGAGCCGGATAGCGAGATTCTCGTCGCCCGCGATCGGCACGACGTGCTCGCGGCGCTGTCCCTGCCCGCCGAAGAGCTGGTGCAGATCGGCCAGCGGGCGCGGGCTCGCGTGCTCTCCGAACACACGGCGCATCACCGCGCGCTGACGCTCGAGAGCTTGCTCGCCGATCCGGAGGCGGTAGCGGCGCCTCGGTCGATGCGGGTGGCGAGCGATCCGTTGGGAGCGGGGCGCTGAATGTGGGGCGTCGTGCCCGCAGCGGGGCGCGGGAGTCGCATGCAGCCCCTCGCGTTCTCGAAAGAGCTCCTTCCGGTGGGGAGCAGGACGGACGGGCGCGAGGATCGCCCCGTCGCCGTGAGCGAATACCTGGTCGATCGGATGCTGCTCGCGGGCGTCACCCGGCTCTGCTTCGTCATCTCGCCGGGAAAGAGTGACATCCTCGAATACTACGGAGGCTCCGTCCGAGGCGCGAACGTCTGCTACGTGGTGCAAAACGAGCCCGCCGGGCTTTGTGACGCGCTCTTTCGCGCGCTCCCGTTCATCGATCCGGACGAGTGGGTCTGCGTCGGATTGCCCGACACGATCTGGTTTCCCGAGCAGGGGTTCGCGATGCTCGGAGATCACCCCTTCAGCATGCTCCTGTTCCCCGTCGAGCAACCCCAGCTGTTCGACGCGGTCACGCTCGACGAGAGCGGATTCGTGCGCGAGGTCGAGGTGAAGGCGAAGAACCCGAAGAGCCGCTGGGTCTGGGGCGGCTTCAAGCTCAAAGGCGCGATTTTGGCCGATCTTCACCGATTGTGGCAAGGGCCCGGCCGCCACGACGAGTACCTCGGGACGCTCGTGAACGAGTACGTGCAGAACGGCGGAAGCGTGCGCGGAGTCGCGCGCGGGCGCGCTTACGTCGACGTCGGTACCTTGCATGGTTACCGGGAGGCAACACGCTTGCTCGAAGCGGTGAGGCTGCTCGCAGACGCGCAGCTCGCTCCGGGAAACGAGGCGGAGAATGGAAATCGCGTGGCGCTTCCAAAATAGCGCCTCGGGGCTTCGGCCCGCGCGTTTCGGAAGGGTGGAAGCCTCGATGGAAAGGAGGCCTGTGTGATCGAAGCCGTGATGCTCTGGAACGAGCCCAACAACCTCTCCCACTGGGACTTCGAGCTCGACACGAACTGGGAAATATTCGCGGACATGACCAAGCTCGCGGCGCGCGCCGTCGCCAGCGAGCGGCCCGGGCTGCCGCGCGTGCTCGGCGGGATCTCGCCCATCGACCCGAATTTCATCCTGAACATGCGCGACAAGGGGGTGCTCGATCACGTCGACGCCGTCGCCGTTCACGGCTTTCCGCTCGACTGGAACCATTGGCAGATCGACGAGTGGCCCCGGCGGCTCGCCGAAATCCAGGCCGTCACGCACCTTCCCGTCTGGATCTCCGAGGTGGGGGTCTCGACGTTCGGCGCCGAAGAAGTGCAGGAGTTCGGGTTACGCCGCACCTTCGAGCTCCTCCGCGGACGGGCGCCGCGCATCCACTGGTATTCCCTGCTCGACTTACCCAAGACCTGGCCTGCCACGACTCGCCACCGCGAGAGCGAGGGCTCGGCCTACTACCGACACTTCTACATGGGGCTGGTCCGAGAAGATGGAACGCCGAAGCGCGCTCTGCCCGCGTTCGTCGAGTGCGTGCCCGAGTTCGGCATCTGTCAGTGGTTCCATTTCGAGGACCCGCGGCTCGAAGCGGCGGTCCGCTGGTTGCGCGAGCTCGGTGTCCAGCGCCTGCGCACGGGCCTGAGCTGGGCGGACATGCATCGGCCGAATGCGCTCGCGTGGTTCGACAAGCAGATGGCCGCGCTCGAAGAGTTCGAGGTCACGCTCACCTTTTGCTTCACCCCGCCTTCGCGGGGCATCCGGGAGCATTACACGAGCCCGCCGCGTGTCATCGACGAGTTCGCCGAGTTCTGCGCCGCGATGACGCGTCGGTACGCTGCGTGAAAGGCCGGCTCGAGCGAGGCCCGAGGCGTGGCCACGATCCTCAACGTCGCCTACCCGTTCGCTCCCGTGACGGCGGACGCCGTGGGCGGCGCCGAGCAGGTGCTCGCGCGGCTCGATGCGGCCCTGTCCGCTGCCGGGCATCGGTCCGTCGTGCTCGCACGAACCGGGTCGGTCGTCTCCGGCGAGCTCGTCCCGATCGAAGTGCCGAACGGCACGCTCACGCCGGAAGTCCGCGCCGACGTGCTCGCCACGGTTCGCAGCGAGCTCGAAGCGCTCGTCGCGACGGGAAGCGTCGATCTCGTGCACCTGCACGGAGTCGATTGCGCAGACTACCTGCCCCGAGCCACCGTCCCTCGGCTCGTCACGCTCCACCTGCCACCCGAGTGGTACCCGCGCACGCTCTACGACTCGCCGCATGCCCCGACGCTGGTCTGTGTCTCGAGGTCCCAGCGCGCCCGGTGCCCGGCGCCGCACGCGCTCGTCGTCGAGAACGGCGTGGACCTCGAGCGCTTCCATCCCTCGCCTTCGGCCGCGTACGAAGAAGCCGTGTGCCTCGGTCGAATCTGCGAGGAGAAGGGATTCGACCTCGCGCTCGCCGCCGCCCACGCCGCGGGCGTTCCCCTCGTGCTCGCGGGCGAGGTGTTCCCGTATCCCGAGCACCAGGCGTACTTCGTTCGGGCGATCGAGCCACTGCTCGACGAGCAGCGTCGCTTCATCGGTCCGGTCTCGGGCGAACGAAAACGCGAGCTCCTCGCCGGCGCGCGCGCCGTGGTGGTGCCGAGCCGAGTCCCCGAGACGAGCTCGCTCGTGACGATGGAGGCGCTCGCCTGTGGCACGCCCGTCATCGTCTCCGGGAGCGGCGCCTTGGCCTCGCTCGTCCGCGTCGGGCGCACCGGCTTCGTGGCGAAGGATGCGTTCGCCATCGCCGAGGCGCTCGGACGCACGCACCACCTCGATCGCGACGCGTGCCGTCGCCACGCGGAGCGGCACTTCGACGTGCGCAAGACCGAGCGCCGCTACCTTCGGCTGTACGAGCGGCTCTGCGAGGCGAGCAAACGCGGCACGGAGCCCAACCTCGAGGATCTCGAAGAATGAGCCTGCCGCTCGCGCTCGAGGTCGTCGCGACCGCACCGGAGCTCCTGGGTCGGGAGAGCGAGCTCTGGGATCTCTTCGAGCGTGACCCCCACGCGACCCCGTTTCAGGCGCCCGCCTGGATTCTCCCCTGGGTAACCTGCTTCGCCGAGAGCAGCGAGCTGCGCGTTCTCTGTCTCCGGCACCGAGGACGGCTCGTCTTCGTGCTGCCGCTCTACGTGGACACCGAAGGCGAGGAACGGGTCGCGCGCCTGATCGGTGCGGGGATCAGCGACTACTTGGGAGCCCTGTCGGATCCCGAGCACGACGCGGCCGTCGCGGCGCGCGCTCGAGAGTTTCTGAGCTCGGTGCTCGAGGAGGTCGATCGCATCGAGCTTTCGGACTTGAAGGCGGGCTCGGTGCTCGAGCGTGTCGTCGCGGCGATGCCCGATGCCCACTCTGCCCCCTGCGCCCCGTGTCCGAAGCTCACGCTCGGTCGATCGCTCGAAGAGCACGTAGCGCGGCTCCCCTTCCACTTGCGTCGGAACTTGCGGCAGAGCGCCGCGCGCCTCGCGCGGCGCGGTCGGGTGGAGTGGCGCAGCGCTGGGAGAAGCACGCTTCCTTCCCTGCTCACGACGTTCTTCGAGCTCCACGGCGCGCGCTTTCGGGCGCGCGGCGAGAGCGGCGTCCTCGCCGACCCGCGCGTGCAACGCTTTCATCGCCTGGCGGCGCCGGGGTTGCTCGACGCCGGGCTGTTGTCGCTCTCTGGCCTCTTTCTCGACGGAAGGCCGATCGCCGTCGCCTCCGTGCTCGAACGGACCGAGGCGCACCTCTATCTCACGGGATTCGATCCAGCGATCGAGAAGGTGAGCCTCGGCAGCGTGATCATCCTCCACACCTTGAACGCAGCGATCCACAAGGGTCTGTCTGCCTACGATTTTCTGCGCGGCGCCGAGCCCTACAAGTACGCCTGGGGCGCCGAGGACGTCCACACCGCGCGCGTGCTGCTGCACGCCCACTCCCGAAGGAGAGCCGCCCTGCGATGACCGTGCTCTTGTTGATCCGCCATGGCGAGACCGATGCCGTCGGCCGTCGGCTCGTGGGACGGCTCGCCGGCGTTCCGCTGAACGCGCGGGGGCGCGAGCAAGCGGAACGTCTCGGCGACGCGCTGAAAACCGTGCCGCTCGCCGCGGTCTACTCGAGCCCGCTCGAACGGGCCGTCTCCACGGCCGAGCCCATCGCACGGGGACGCGGCCTCTCCGTCGACGTTCGCGAAGACCTGAACGAGGCCGATTTCGGCGAGTGGACCGGGCTCGAGTTCCGGGAGCTCGGGGCACGACCGGAGTTCGTGCGCTGGAATGCGGAACGATCCTGCACGCGCCCGCCCGGCGGCGAGCACGTGGCGGAAATCCAGGCGCGCATGGCGCGCGAGTTGCTCGAGATGACGAGACGGCATCCGGACGCGACGGTGGCGGTCGTCGGTCACGCGGACCCGCTGCGTGCTGCGCTCGCCTACTTCCTCGGGATGCCGAGCGATCTGCTGCTGCGCATCGATCTTCTGCCGGCTTCGATCAGCGCGCTTCGCATCGTGCCTGGTGGACCGACGCTGCTTGCAGCGAACCAGGTGCTCGCGAGCGACGGGCGCCTGGCCATCCCGCACGTTCGGTGAACGCGGTGTCCGACGAAGTCGGTGCGAGTGCGCCGACGAAAGGTGGCCGGCACACCACGTGCATGGATACGCGCCCGTGTCGGCGACGCGCGCATCGCACGATGCTCCTTCGCACCGTCGTGCGCGCACCACCATCGCCGCGTTCGACGAAAGGAACGAGTCATGCCGCGAGGAACGACGGGACGAGCCAGCAAACGGGCCGTGGAAGAGCCGAACTCCGATGGTGCGGAGAGCTCGAGCTCCGGATCCCGGCGCCTTCGACCTTCCGGAAGGCGCGCCGACAAGAGGAGCGCGAAAGCAGGCGCCCGAACGGGGACGAGCCGGCGCCGCACGGCAGGGCGTGCGGAGACGCCGGAACGCGGACGCCGTGCGCGGCCGTCGACGGGCCCGAAAACACGTCGCGCCGCCACCGCTCCGCGCCGGGCGAGCAGGAAGGGAACGGCCGCGACGTCGAGCAGAGCTCGCACGGGAACGCGAGCGAAGCGGCGCGCCGCTTGAGCCGCCGAGAGCGCGCTCCGTCGAGGGAGCGAGCACGGCGCAACCGGCGCGATCGGGCCACGTCAGGACCCTCCCCGCCGGAGGAAAGAATCGGGCTCCGGCGGGGAGGGCCTGAGGCGCGAGCGCACGGTGTCGCGAGCGCGCGAGGCACGGCGTCACGCACCCGCGGCGTCCGGCTCGGTCGCTGCATCGTTCGTCGGCGACCGATCGAAGCCGAGGAAGGTTTCATGGACATGCTCCACAGCCAGAAGCTCACGCATGCCGTGACGATTCAGCGATCGCCCCGCGACGTGTTCGCCGCGTGGCAGAACCCGGAAGAAGTCTCGGGGATCCTGCGCCACCTTTCGGGCAGACTCCGCAACGAGCCGGAGGAGCCCGAAGGCGTCGCGGGCCCACACGTCGAGATCGTCGGTCTGGATCCGCCCCGCCGCGTCGAGTGGCTCGCTCGCGTGGGCGACGAAGCCCGGTGTCGCGGCGTCACGGAAATCACCCCCGGCGCGCCCGATCGAGGCACCGAGCTGCGCGTGATGGTGGAAATCGACGCCGAGAGCCACGTCGTCAAGCGCACCATCTCGAAGCTCCGGGGACACGATCCGGTGCTGTTGCTCCGCGAAGACCTGCGCAACTTCAAGCAGCGTATGGAGGCCGGGGAATTCCCGACCACGCTCGGGCAGCCGTCGGGGAAGCGCACGTTCATCGGGCGCCGGTTGCTGCGCGCCGTTCAGGATCGCCTGCAGCGCACCGACGAGGCCGAGGTGCGCTCCGCGACGGATGGCGCCTCATGAGAGCCGTGTGCTGGCACGGTCCCGACGAGGTCGGGATCGAGAACGTCGCCGATCCGTCCATCCGCAATCCTCGCGACGCCATCGTGCGCGTCACGGCCGCGAGTATCTGCGGCTCGGATCTGCATGCTTACGGAGGCCATCTGCCCGGGATGGAGCGTGGCGACGTCCTCGGGCACGAGTTCTGTGGAACCGTCGTCGAGACGGGCGCCGGAGTCCACAATCTCGCGCCGGGGGATCGCGTCGTGGTAGGTCCGGTGATCGCCTGCGGCGGATGCTTCTTCTGCCAGCACCGACGCTGGTCCCTGTGCGACAACAGCAACCCGAATGCGTGGCTCGCCGAGCGCGCCTTCGGCCATTCACCCGCCGGGCTGTTCGGCTCGTCCCACGTCTTCGGCGGATACGCCGGCGCGCTCGCCGATTTCGTCCGAGTCCCGTTCGCGGACGTCGGCGCCATCAAGGTTCCGGACGCCGTGAGCGACGAGCAAGCCGTGCTCGCCGCGGACGTTCTGCCGGCGGGCATGATGGCCGCCGAGATGTGCGGCATCCAACCCGGAGACGTGATTGCCGTCTTCGGAGCGGGCGCCGTGGGGCACTGTGCGGCGCTCTCCGCTGCGCTCCTCGGCGCCGAGCGCGTCATCGTCATCGATCGAATTCCCGAGCGACTCGAGGCGGCTCTGGTCCACGTGCAGGCGGAAACCATCGATTTTCAGCGCGCCGACGTGGTCGATGCGCTCGAGGACCTCACCGCGGGCCGCGGCCCCGACGCCTGCATCGATGCCGTCGGCATGGAGGCGCGCGGCCCCGGTCTCTCCGGTGCCTACGAGCGCGGCAAGCAGGCCCTCGGCTCGGAATGCAACCCCCCGGTCGCGCTCGCGCCTGTCTTTTATACACATTCCCAACCCCCCGACACG
>QGUH01000934.1 GCA_003242355.1 Pseudomonadota bacterium | reverse complement strand
CGGCGACAGGCCCAGGCGCGACGCAACGCCGATGGCGAGGAGTGACGTTCCGAGCAGGATGCCCCAGCTCTCGTCGCGCCGAAACTCACGACCGAGCAGCAGCGTGGCGACCAGGCCGAGCACGATTCCGAGGCCCAGCGTGAGCCCGACGCGGAGGACCGTGGGCGTCGTGCCGAGCTCGTGTCCCGGCGCCACGGCGAACACGAGGCCGAAAATCGCCGCCGGGACGAGCACGCTCGATCGCGACAGATCCGCGAGCATATCCGAAAGCTCGCCGCGCGAGCCGTGGCGCTCCGCCACCCAACGCACGGCGTGCCGCGTCGTTTCGCACGACACCGCTCCGGAAGCCGCCGCCGCGAGCAGGCGCTCCGCGAGCTCGAGATCGCTGCCCTGCGAGAGCGCGACGAACGTGATCGCGGCGACGCCCGCGGCCACGAGCGTCGCGAGGGCGATGCCGGACAGCGCGCGCGACAAGCGCAAGCGCCGCGGGCCGATCTGGCTGTAGCCGACGCCGAGCACGAGCGCGACCCAGGCGGCGCCCACGATCAGGACGGGCTCGAACGCGGAAACCAGCGAGCGGCCGAGCACGCCGAGCGCATGCGGCCCGAGCACGAACCCGAGCAAGAGATACTCCGCGCCCGACGGCAGCCCGAAGCCTCGGATCGTGCGATCCGAGACGAGCATGCTCGCGACGTACGAGAGCACGAGCAAGCCGAGGAGCAGCGCGACCGCGCTCACGGCGCCCTCATGGGTGGCGTGCGTCCGAGCGGAATCCCCGCGGCGGCGAGCGCCTCCATCAACACCGTGGCGAGCTTGGTGCGCGCCTCGAGCCCCTCGCAGGTGACGCTCGCGCGGTACAGCGCGCCCTCGGCATCGAACGCGAGCAGCTCGACGCGCACGTCGCGCCCGATGCGCAGCGCGGCTTCCTCGAGCACGAGCTGTACGGTGCGCGGCGCCGGCGTCGGACTGACCGCGAGCTCGACGGAGATACGCGGGCGCCGCCCCAGCGTGCGCAGGGTCCTGCCGAGCAACGTGAGGTGCGGCACCCGCACCTCGGTGTGCTCCGGCGTCTCGAGCCGAAGCTCGAGTAAGTTGAGCGCGAGAATGCGCCCGGTAGAGCCGCCGATTTCGACGTGATCGCCCACGCGCAGCCGCCGCCCGAACACGACGATGGTGCCGACCAGGCCCGTCGCGAGCAGCGGCGTGCCGGCGAGCCCCACCGAAACGAGCGCGACGAGCCCGGCGCGGCCGAACGCGCCGTCCGGATCCCCGGTGACCACGGGCGCGGCGAACACGAGCGCGGAGACGACGATGCCGACGCGGACGATCACGCTGGTGGGCGCTGCCAGATCGGGCGGCAACCAGGCGACCTGGGACTCGTGGCGCGCCACCCCCGCGAGGAAGAGCCCGACGAAGCGCACGAGCACGAACACCGCCAGGCCCGCGATGCCCGCCACGACCACGAGCGGCAGCGCCGTCGCGATGCGCGACATGAGCTGCGACAAGGGCTCGAGCAAGAAGCCCGTGAGCCGCTCGGTGTAACCGCGCGTCGCCGCGAACAGCGACAGCACGATGACGAGCCAGGCGTAGACGATGCCGAGCTGCCCGAGCCACTTGACGAGCCCGAGGCCGATGATGGCCGCGCTCTTCAACATCGCCGGGCGCGCGAGCTCGATGGACTGGATGCGAATGGTGAGCACGCGATCGCCGTTCTCTTCGAGCCACGCGCGCACCTTCTCGGCGACCTCGCCGAGCTTGCGCACCAGATAGAACGCGATCAGCGCGAAGAAGACGACGAGCGAGCCGGAGAAGACCTGCTGCGCGATCTTGCTGCGCCGGCGCTCGGCATCGAGCGCCTCGCGCACGGCAGCCGCCACCGCTCCCGCGTGTGCATCGAGCGAGCTGTCGCCGGCGAGCTGCGCGTCTTCCGGCCCGAGCTGCACGATCGGGTTCGAGCCCGCGTACACGACGGCGGTTTCCCCCTCGCGCACGACCTTCACTTCGCTCGCGTTGGGATCGTTCACCGCCGCGGCGAGCGCCCGCTCGGCACGGCGCGCTCGTTCGGCGGGCGAGCGCTGCGCGCGTGTGGCCCGGAGCACGAAAACGGGACTGTCGCCGAGCCGAACCTGGACGCCCGTCACCTCGGCGGGATCGGCGCTCGGCGCGGCTTTCGGCGCGCGCGGCGCCGACGCGGCCGGCGGCGCGGAGGGCGCTCCTCCTCGAGGAGCGCTCGGAACGCTCAGGGTTGCGGGACCGGCAGGCGGACCACTCGGGGGCGCTGCGGCGGAGCTCGGAGCCCGCTCAGGCGCGGCGCTCGGCGCAGGGGGGCTCGCTGGAGCCGCCGGTTGCGGCGCCGCGGGCTCGGCGGCGCGCGGTTCCTCGGGCTTCGGCGGGGATGGCTCCGGGGGCGCCGGTTTCGGCGGGGGCGGCTCGGGCGCCGGCGGCGCCGCAGCGGGCGGCTCGGGGG
>QGUH01000070.1 GCA_003242355.1 Pseudomonadota bacterium | reverse complement strand
GTGAGCATGATGAACGCCGCGATACTGCCGAGGCGCATGATCATCGAGACCTCCGGGAACTGGAGCGCCGTCCCCGCGAGCAGACAGGCGAGGCCCAGGGTCGAGGCCTTGGCAGAAGCCTGCATCCGCAGGAACGTGTCCGGGAACCGGAGAACGCCCACGGCGGCGAGCAAGCAGAGAACGGCCCCGAGCAACAGCAGGAGCGCGGTAACCCACTGAAGAAGCAGCACGATCACCGTTGCCCCTCCCGCTGCACGTACCAAGCGTAGGCCACCGTTCCCAAGAACCCGACCAGCGTGATCAGGATAGCGGCGTCCAACAGCCCTCGCTGCCCGGTACCCGCCGTCGCGGCCACGATCATACCGACCGTCAACACCGCGATGAGGTCCATCGCCACGATCCGATCCTGCAACGACGGCCCTCGTGACAGGCGCACGAACGCGAGGATCAGCGCCGCGCCGAGCAACACCTGGACGATTTGCATCACGATCGAGAGCATGTTCCCGGCTCCTTTCACCGCGTGAGCTCGAGCACGCGCCGCTCGAACTCGTCCTTGATTTCCGCGCGCACGGCCTCCGGGTTCGTGACGTGCATCACGTGGAGGAAGAGCGCCTTCTTGTCGTTGGCGACGTCGATCACGACGGTTCCAGGGGTAAGATTGATGATCGTGCTCAAGAGCAGGATCTCGTAGTCGTCCTGAACGTCGAGCGGGACGCGCACGATGCCCGGCGCGAGGTGCCGCTGGGCTCGGAGCACGTCGACGGCCATCTTGATGTTCGCGATGATGAAGGCGCGGAACAAGAATCCCGCCAGCTTGATGGCGGCACCGACCTTCTTGCGATAGGTCCCCGGCAGCACGCCGCCCCGCGCGAGGCCCGCCAGGATCACGTATCCGAGGAGGTAGCCGATGACGAGATTGGACAGCGAGAACTCGCCCTGAAGCGCTGCCCAGGCCACGGCGAGCAGAATGTTCGCGAGCAGCATCGGTCACCCTCCCTGGAGCACGGCGTGGACGTAGGCGTCCGGCCTCAGCAGATCCGCCGCGATGGATGACGTGAGCTCGAAGAGCGGCCCCGCTGCCAGCGTGAACGTGAGCGTGAGCGCCGTCAGACCGCCGATGGGCACGAGTTGCTGCCAGATCGGGCTCGCCTTGTCGGCGTCGGGCGGGGCCGATTTCCAGAACCCTTCGTCCCACAGGCGCGCGACGGACAAGAGGCTGAGCAGCCCGACGACCAACGCGATGGCGCCCGCCCAGTACGCGCCGGAATCGAACGCGGCGCGGACCAGCGCGATCTTCGCGATGGCGCCCGAGAGCGGCGGTACGCCCGCGAGCGCGAACAACGGGATCAGCGCGAGCAGCGCCGCGAACGGATGGGTGCGGAACAGCGATCCGAGCCGGTCGAACTCGCTCGTGCGCCGCATGCGCAAGAAGAGCCCCGCGACGAGGTACAGGTTCGTGATCGCGAGGATGTGGTGCAGCACGTAGAGCAACGAGCCCGCGAGCCCGAGCGGCGTGGCGAGCCCCAGGCCCATCGTCGTAAACCCGATGTGCCCGACGAGGTTGAACGACAGTACCCGACGGAAATCCCGCTGCGTCAGCGCGCACGTGACGCCGACGACCATCGTGGCGAGCGACAGCGCCAGGATGAAGGTGTGCCCCGCGGGATGGATGTTCTGGAAGAGCAGCGTGAAGACTCGAACCATCGAGTACACACCGACCTTCGTCAACAAGCCCGCGAAGATGGCGCTGATGGCCGCGGGGGGCGCATGATAGGAGGCCGGCAGCCAGGAAAACCACGGAAAGAGCGCGGCCTTGATGGCGAACGCCGTGAAGAAGAGCGCCGCCATCGACAGATGCAGGGGCGGTAGCTCCCCGGTCGACCACATCCGCGACAGGTCCGCCATGTTCAGCGTCCCCGTCTTGCCGTAGAGCAGGCCGAGCGCCGTGAGCAGGATCGCCGAGGCGATGAGGTTGAGCGTGACGTACGTGAAGGCCGCGCGTACCTGCATCCGGTTGCGGTAGAGCGCCATCAGCACGAACGAGGCGACCAGCATCACCTCGAACCACACGTAGAGGTTGAACAGATCGCCGGTGAGGAACGCCCCGGACACGCCCATCAAGAGCACCATCAGCACGGGGTGGTAGCCGGCCGACTCGCGCCGCGGATCGATACCGGCGAACGCATACGCGGTCGTGGCTACGCCTACCGTGCCGACTGCGACGAGGAGCACGGCCGAGAGCCGATCCGCGACGAACGTGATCCCGAACGGCGCCGCCCACGACGCCGCCTGCAGGACCTGAATCCCGTCCGCGCGAACGGTCAGCGCGATGGCGATGGCGGACGCGAGCAGGCAGAACGCGCCGACGAGCGCGAGCCAGCGTTGGATCCGGGTGTTGCGGATCAGCAGCAACACCGCGGCCGTGGCCATCGGGATCGCGATGGGCAGGATCAAGATCGGGGCCATCAGCGGGCACCTCCGACGTCGTCACTGCCGCTCGTTCGGTGGACGTGATGGGCCAGGAGCAGCGCGAACGCCAGCACGCCGAAGCCGATGACGATCGCGGTGAGGATCAACGACTGGGGAACGGGATCGGCGAACGGAGGCTCGAGCGATGGCTGCCCTTCGGGCAGCACGGGAGGAATGGCCCGGGTCAACCCGCCCGACACGAAGATGAGGATGTTCGTCCCGTTCGTGAGCAGCCCGAGCCCGATGATGAGCTGCGCGAGGCGGGGCCGCAGCAAGAGGTAGAGCCCGGCCGCGTAGAGCGAACCCGCGGTGATGGCAAGCAACAGTTCCACGATTCAGTCCTCGGCCAGGTTGAAGGTCATCGTCAGCACGACGCCGATGACGACGAGAAAGACCCCAATGTCGAAGAGCAGCGGCGTCCCCACGAGCAGATCCCATTCGGGAGGGCCGAGCTCGGTCCAGCACGCGGTGAGGAAGGGTTTGCCGAGCGCGACCGGGATGAAGGCCGCGAACAGCGCGACCAGGAGCCCCGTTCCCAGAAAGTCCCAGGGATTGACGCGACGCGCCCCGCGCGCCCCCTGCGTGCCTTCGGGGGGCCCGCGAACCACGAAGGCCACCGGCCAGACGAGGCCCGCGACGAAGCCGCCGCCCGGCTCGTTGTGCCCCCGAAACAGCAGGAACGCGGCGAGCACGAGCAGAAGCGGCATGAGGACGCGCGCGGCCGCCCTGAAAATCAGCGAGCTCATCGCACCACCTTCTCCGCAGCCGCGATGCGCAAGAGCGCGGTGACTCCCACCGCGGCCGTCACGAGCACCGTTATCTCTCCGAGCGTGTCGAGCGCCCGGAAGTCGACCAGGATCACGTTGACGATGTTGCGCCCGTGCGCAATCGTCGGAGCGGCTTCGGCATAGAAATCACGCAGGCGCGAGCTCGTCGGATTCATCGCCGCGTTCAGCGTGAGCGCCGCCACCATCAACCCGGATGCTCCCGAGATCACGGCGTCTCGGATCTTGATGGCGCGCGGGCTCCGCTCGCCCATTTCCGGAAATTGCCAGAAGACGTAGACGAAGATGACCGCGGTCAACGTCTCCACGGCAAACTGCGTCATGGCCAGATCCGGCGCGCCGTAGAGCGAGAACGTGAGCGCGACGCCGTAGCCCGCCGTGCCGAGCGAGAGGACGGCGGCCATCGTCCGACGCGCCCGAACGGCGCTCAGGGCCGCCACGAGAATGAGCCCGACGACGAGCACCTCGTGGACGCGCGGCGTGAGGAACGCGCGCGACACCGGATCGCGTCCGGTCGCGACCAGTGCGGCGCTGATCAACGCCGTCGTCGTGAGCACGAACAAGAGCACGTACGACTGGAGCCGCGCGTCTTGCAGCGGCGGCGCCAGGCGATCGCTCGCGGCGTCGAGCAGCCGGAGCGCCCCGTGATACAGCCGCTCGGTGCGGAAGCCTTTCGGCAAACCGAGCCGTCGCAGCGCTTCGCGTTGCGAGTAGAAGACGAGCGTCAGCACCAGGGTGACGCCGCTGAGCAACAGCGGGATCGTGAAGCCGTGCCACAGCGAAAGCGCGATCTCGACGGGAGCTCCGAAGACTGCGCTCGATGCCGCACCGAGCGGCTTCGAGAGCCAGGGGGCCGCGACGCCGAGCGCTCCCAACGACGCGAGGAGCACCGGGTTTTGCCACATGCCGCGCGGCGCTTCGTGCGCATGCTCCGGAGACGTCCGCGCTCCCGCGAAGGGACCGACGCCCACGATCAAGCCGGCCGTGCCGAGCAACGCGCTCGCGAGCACGAGCGCCGCCATGAGCACGATGGGCACGAACGGCTGCTCCAGCACGGCGTCGTACGCCTGTTCCTTCGCCAAGAAACCCAGGAGCGGCGGCAAGCCGGCCATCGATGCCGCCGCGAGGCCGCCCGCCGCAGCCGTGAACGGCATCACCTTGCGCAACCCGGAGAGCTGCGTCACGTCGCGCGTCCCCGTCTCGTGGTCCACGATGCCGGTCACGAGGAACAGCGTTCCCTTGTAGAACGCGTGCGCGACGAGGTACGCGATGGCCGCCGCGATGCACGCCTGCGTTCCGAGACCGAACAGGAGCATCATCGTGCCGAGCGCGCTCACCGTCGAGTAAGCGAGGATCTTCTTGAGGTCGATCTCGCGAACGGCGCGAAACGCCGCGCCGAGCATGGTCGCTCCCGCGACGACGACGATCAGCGTCGTCCACAGGCTCGTTCCGCCGAGAGCCGGCGTCATCCGCGCGACCAGGTACACGCCGGCCTTCACCATAGTCGCGGAATGCAGGTACGCGCTCACGGGCGTCGGCGCGGCCATCGCGTTCGGCAGCCAGAAGTGGAACGGGAACTGCGCGGACTTGGTGAACGCGGCGAACAGGACGCAGAGCACGATCGCCGGGTACAGGGCGTTCTCGCGCGCCGCACCGCTTTGCGCGGCGTCGAGCAACGAAAAGCTGCCCGTCGCTTGCGAGAGCAGCACCATGCCGGCGAGCAGCGCGAGCCCGCCGCTTCCGGTGACGAGGAGCGCTTGCAGCGCCGAACGCCGCGCCTCGGGCTTTTCGTGCTCGAACCCGATGAGCAGGTACGACGTGAAACCCGTCAGCTCCCAGAACACGAACAGCGCGAGCCCGTTGTCCGCGAGAACGACGCCGAGCATGGCCGCCATGAAGGCGAACAACGTCGCTTGGAATCGGCCGCTGTACGGGTGCTCGTCGAGGTAGTGCGCTCCGTAAACGACGATGCACGTCCCGATGCCGGCGATCAGCATCGCGAACAGCCCGCTCAACGCATCCAAACGGAAGGAGAGCGAAAGCCCGAGGAGCGGAATCCACTCGAAGGATTCGAAGCGAACGGCGCCCGAGAGCACGGACCACCACGCATGGGCGAACCAGAGCGTCGCCGCGAGCGGCCAGAGCGCCAACCAACGCGCCCTGCGCGCCCGTTGCCGGCCGAGCCAGGCGGCAGCCGGGCACAGGGCGAGGGTCGCCAGGATGATGGGGGCCATGGACCGGCTAGTACATCAACTGGGTCCGGAGTTTCGATCGATGACGCAAGATTTCTCTCGCCGAGGATTTTCTCGGGGCGCTCGGGTCGCAGGGACGCCAGACGTTACGAAGAGCGGGCCCGAGCGGCCCGGAGGAGCGCGTCGGCTCAATCGAGAACGGCTTGGAGATAACGCTGACCGGTCGTGCGATCGAGGTAGGCGAGCGCCTCGAACGTGCCCGCGGCGCCGCGCAGCGTGAGGCGCACGTAATCGCGGTGGATGGCGCGCGACCACCACTCGACGGCCTCGAGCCGTGCCTCGAAGCGCACCGCGGCGATGACGTAACACGACCGCTCGAGGAACACCGTGGCGCCGGCCCGGAACGGAGCCTCGAACGCGACGGGCTCGGTCAGGAGCCGAGTCGGTGATCCGCACGGCGGCGCCCCGCCCACGCCCTCGGGCGCAGGTCGCGCCGTCTTGACGGCAATCGGCAAGCTCCGATCCCGGGTGCGCGCCGAGCCACGTCCCGTTCGCTTCGAAGCCGGAACCCCCGCTTCGCCGAAACGCTCGAGCACGCTCCGCCGCTCGGGTCGATGCGAATCGACCAGCGCGAGGATGCCCACGCGGTCGTCCCCCAAGTCGGCCGCGAGCTCCGACACGACCAGGGGCAGCTCCTCGGCCGCTGCCTCCCCCGTGCTGCCGAGCAACGACTCGAGCTCGAGCTGGCGCGGCACGGCCTCGACGAGCGTCGACGCTTCGAGGCGAAGCCCCACGGTGGGTGCGGACAATTGCGCTTTCTCGAGCCGCGACACGAGCACGCGCAAAAGGTCGCTCTCCCGGAACAGGGGCTTGGCGAGTGGAAAGCGGAGCTCGATGGTTTCGGGAACCTTGCGGAACCGCGCGATGGATTTGTCGCAGAGCACGGTGAGCAGGAGCAGGGCGGCCGCCTCGCCACGCCCCGAGAGGCGCGCCGAGAGCCGAGCCACGAGCCCGCGCACCGCGAACAGGAGCGGCTCGATGCCGGAAGCTGGCTCCTCCCAGCTCAACGCCTCGATCAGCGTGCGTTCGGGCACGTACGGGACGAGCGGCGTGTCGTCACGCCCCGACACCAACTCGAGCACTCGGCCCGCATGGGGGCCGAGCCGCCCGACGAGACCACTGCGCGGCAGCGCCGCGAGATCCGCCCAGGTGAGCACGCCGATGCGCACGAGCCAGCTCGAAAGCTCCTCGGGAAGCGGCAACGCGGTCACCGGAAGGCTCCCGAGCGCCCGGGTCGCCTGGGCGCTCGGCACCACCCGGTGCCCCTCGGGCCCGAGATCGCCGAAGCGGGCGAAGGCCTGAGCGAGCGCCGGGCCATCCGCAATCGCAACGCGCCCGCGGTGCCCGGCTCGCCGTACGCGGGCGACGAGCTCCGCCGCGAGCGCTTCTTCCCCCCCGAACAGGTGAGCGCTCCCCGTGATGTCGATCCAAACGGTGTCGGGAGCCGATACCGCGACGGTCGGCCCGAAGCCGAGCGCCATCTCGGCGAGATGACCGAGCCCGCGTTCGATCTGCGCCGGAGAGACGGTGCGCACGTCGAGCTGCGCCAGGAACACGCGCGCTTCGGCCACGGTTTGCCCCGGGCGGACGCCTCGCCGGCGCGCGGTTTCGTTCACCGCGGCGAGCACGGACGTGGCCTCGAGCGCCTCGTCCGACGCGCCGATGACCACGCCGAGCGGAGCAGGCGCCCGAGCGCGCTTCTCCGGTGATCGCGGAGCCGCTCGAGGCGCCGCGAGCTCGCACAGGAACGCGGGCAGGACGAGGGCCGCGATGCGCCGATCGCGGAGAGGCCCCAGGCCTTTCGGCAGCGTTTCATCCGACACGCGCCGACCACTCCTCGACTCGCTGGAACGGCTCGGCGCGTGTCCAGGCGACCGATCGCGGTTGCGAGATGCGCCCGTGCCGATCCTTGGCGACCCGCACCACCAGCCGATCGAGCGCCGGCCGTGTCACTTCGAGTCGCTGAGCGACCGGCAAAGGGAGCGACCGTGCTGCTCCCAGACTCGTGAGCAACACCACCGTTCGGTTCGTGCCCTCCACCTCCATCGCGAGCTTGCGTGCCGTTCTCGGCCAAGCGTGGAGGGGAACGCGGAGACTCCCCCCCGGCACACCCACCGTGTCGACGATGACGAGGTCGAAGGCGATCGAGCGGGCGAGCCGACAGGCGGTGCGTTCGAGCGCTTCGAGCGGCGGCCGCACCACGAGCACGTGATCGAGCTGCACTCCCACCTCGACGACCCCCGGCGCGTGCAGCGTTCCGCTCGGGTCGACGAAGGCGCACCACGGCAGCTCGCGCCCCCGTCGCGTCGCCTCCTGCTGGAGGGTGCGACAGAGCGACAACGCCAGGGTCGTTCCCGGAGCTCCCTCCGCGAGAGCGAGCTCGATGACGGCGCCCCGGAGGAGCCCGCCTTCGGGGAGCACCGCATCCAAGCCGTCGATGCCGAATCCGAGGAGGCTCGACCTGGACGACTTTTCGGCCGGCCTGGGCTTCAGGGTGCGTACGAGCGCCGGGGGAAGCCGATCGAGGAGACGGGCAGGCGTTGCCATGGGACACTGAACAGACTAGCAGCACCCAGGGTTTCAGCCAGCCCCTCCGCACGCCCCTCGGACAATCAATGTCCTTCCCTCGCGGCCAGCGCGGCCGCGGTGCCCCGGTCTGCCCTCGGCTCTCGAGCTGGCGGCCGTTCAGAACGCCCCTCACGGCGTGTTATGCCTCGAAGCACATGCCCGAGCCCGAACCGAAGCTCGAGCGCCTGCGCGCCCTCCTCCGCGAGATGGGCTCCGTGCTCGTCTGCTACTCGGGCGGCATCGACAGCGCCCTGGTCCTGGCCGTGGCCACGGCCGAGCTCGGCGACCGAGCCGTGGGCATCACGGCCGTGAGCCCGAGCTTGCCCGAGAGCGAACGGGAGGACGCCGCCCGCATCGCCGCCACGATCGGCGCAGTGCACCACTTCGTGGAGTCCCACGAAATCGAGCGGCCCGGTTACGTGGCGAACGGCCCCGACCGCTGCTTCCACTGCAAGTCCGAGCTGTATGCCATCGCTCGTGAGAGGGCGCGCGCTCTCGGCCTTGCCGTCGTCGTGAACGGCACGAACACCGACGACCTCGGCGACCACCGTCCGGGGCTGCGCGCGGCCGAGCAGGCGCTCGTCCGCAGTCCCCTCGTGGAAGCCGAAATGAGCAAGGCCGACGTCCGCGCTGCCGCGCGCCTCATCGGGCTCGACGTTTGGGACAAACCCGCAGCCGCGTGCTTGTCGAGCCGCATTCCGTACGGAACGAGCGTCACCCGCGAGCGCCTCTCCCAAATCGGTGCGTTCGAAGCCGACCTCAAAGCGCTCGGCTTTCGCCAGGTCCGG
The DNA here is from genome assembly GCA_003242355.1 of Pseudomonadota bacterium. GTDB lineage: Bacteria > Myxococcota_A > Polyangia > Polyangiales > Polyangiaceae > PMG-095. The sequence continues at coordinate 738 of QGUH01000070.1, read as the reverse complement.
GTGCGCTGGCACGACGCCATCGCCCGCATCGAAGTCGATGTCGCCGAGCTGGCTCGCCTCGTACAACCCGAAATCCGCGAGCGCGTCGTCGAAGCGGGAAAGCGGCACGGCTTTCGCTACGTGACGCTCGACCTCGCCGGCTATCGCAGCGGGTCGTTGAACGACGTGCTCGTGGGTCGCGCGCTCAAGCTCGTTTCCGCCTGAACGCTCCATTGCTCCGTGCGTCCGCTCGGGATACAGGCAAGGGCATCCGGCGCTCTCGCTCTCTCATTCGCGTTTTTCTGCTAACGCTCGCCCACGCGTGCCTGGCGGGCGTTGGTCGGGCAGAAACCGAGCCCATTCGCATCGAGTACCGGGCTCCGTCTGGCTGTCCCTCCACGCGCGAATTCTTGGACGAGGTTTTCGCGCGCACGACGAGCGCACGCCTCGCCACCGACGACGAGCCCGCACGCTCGTTCCTGGTCGAGCTCCGACGACGCGGCAGAAGCATCACGGGCACGCTCACGATCCGCGAGACCGACGGCGCCACCATGGCTCGACGGATCACGGGCGCGCAGTGCTCCGACGTGGCCTCCGTGCTGGCTCTCGCCACGGCGCTCGCCATCGATCCGCACGCCGAGCCCGCTCCGCGCACCGAGCCCCCCCCACGCCCCGAGCCAACCCCCCGACACCCCCGGGAACCCCCCCACAACCCGCCCCCCGACCCCACCCCCACGACCCCGCACCCCCCGGCGCACG
>QGUH01000069.1 GCA_003242355.1 Pseudomonadota bacterium | reverse complement strand
CGCCTCGACGGCGCGGCGACGGAGCAGCACGAACAGGCCAATAACGGCCGCGGACCCCGGCATGTAGATGAGCACGTAGCGCATCACCTCGGAGAGCGCCTCTTCGGTGAGCCCGAGCCCGATCGCGCGACTCGGTTTCTCCGGCACCGATACGAGCGCAGGGCGCGCCGAGAGCCAGGAGATCGCGTTTTCGACGAACATGCGGCTGCCGTAGAGCGCCGGATCGCGGAACACGCGATTTTCGGCCACGCTCGCCGTTCCGACGAGCAAAAGGCGTGGCGCGGGCGCTCCCTCGCGCGGCTTTGCGAGCTCGCTTCCGACCGCGAGCACGAACCGGCGGGGCTCGGCCGCGCGCACCACGTCGCCGAGCCGCCCTTCGAGGATGGGCCGCACGTCGCCCAGGCTCACTGCCGCGTCGCTCGTTCGGAGCACGACGCCGGCGCCTTGTTTCGGCACGATGCTCCGGCTTTCGCTGACCAGGACGTCGAGCTCGGGGCGCCCGCCGTGGGCGAGCCCGCGCGTCACCGGGTGCGCCACGGGCTCGGCGAAGAACACCTCTCCGAGCCCGCGCGGCAGCCTCCGACCGGGATCCGTCTCGAGCACGAGATCGTTGGCGAGCTCGGCTCCGGCGAGCGCGGCCACGGGCTCGAGCCCGCTCGGAGAAAAGCGCCCGTCGTCGTCCACGGTGGGGCTCGCCAGCACGAGCGCGCTCATCCCGTCGCGAACGGCGCGGACGATCGACGCGCTCGCCGCCTCGCCGAAGCGGAGCTTCGGCCCGGCGACGACGAGCAGCCGACAGCCGGCGAGCGCCGTGCCCGGATCGGTGCGCAGGTCTCGCTCCTCCACCGCGTAGTTGTTCTTCTCGATGCGATTTCTGAGCTCCGCGAGCCCCTCGGGCCCGGCGTCGTTCAGGCCGAGCTCGTCGTGGCCGCGCGAGAAGCAGATCGTCGCCTTCTCGGTGCCGAGGACGTTCGCGATGCCCTCGGTCAGCGCCTGCTCGAGCGCGGGCTGCACGCGCCCCGCTTCCTCGTCGAACCGCAAGAGGTCGTCGGGCGTGAGGAACCAGTGGCGATCGCCCCGCGCGACGACGATGCTCGCATCGGTCACGATGCGCCCGTCTTCCGTCTTGCCCGAAAGGATTCCGTACTTTTGCTGGATGGCCAGAAACTGCGCGGGTTGTTGATCGGGGTCGATCGAGGTGACGCGCAACGCCGACGTTTCGGCTCGGTAGGCGGCGAGCAGATGCCGCACGCTCACGGCGAGCGGATCGGCGCGGCTCAACAGCACCACGACGTCGACGGGCTCGTCGAGGGCGCGGAGGAGCTCTCGAGTCGGTTGCGAAAGCGTGTAGAGCCCTTCGCTCGTGAAATCCCAGCGCACGTAGGTGCGCGCCGAAAGCCAGTTGACGTTCACGGCGAGCACGGCAGCGGCGAACACTCCAGCCGCGGAGAGCGCCTGCGCCCGCCCGATGCCACGCCCGAGCCGCGGGAGCCGAAAGCGGCTCACCCCCACCTCCAGGAATCGACGACGCGAACCGTCAGGAACAAGCAGAGCGCGACGAGGGATCCGTCGAGCACGAGGCGGCGCGAATCGACGATGCCCTTCGAGAAATCCTCCATCTGCGAGGCCATCGACAGGTGCGCCGCGATTTCTCGGAGCGGGCCGTCTTCGAAGACGTATTCGCCGACGCCCAGGACGAACAGCCCGAACACGACGAAAATCGTGAGCAGGAGCGCCACGAGCTGACTGCGCGTCATGGCGCTCATCAGCGTGCCGGCGGCGAGATACGTCGCGCCCACGCCGAGCAGGCCGGCATAGCTCGTCAGCACCACCGGCACGTCCACGGTGCCCGTGTTGCGCAGGATGAGCACGTAGAGCACCGTCGGCGCCCACATCAGCGCGTAGGTCGTCACCACCGCGAGGTACTTGCCGAGCACGACCGCCGTCGGCGTCACCGGCGCGGTGAGCAACGCTTCGATCGTGCCGCTCCGGCGCTCCTCCGCGAACGTGCGCATGGTGAGCGCGGGGCAGAGCAGCATCAGCGTGAGCAAGAGCAGGATCGATTCCTGCCCGAAAAACGCCTGGACGGGCCCGGTGTCGACCGAGAGGTCCGGCAGCGTGGCGAAGTGGACGACGATCGAATAGAAGACCGCGCCCTCGAGCAACAGGAACACGACCAGCAGCACCCAGGCGAGGGGCGTCACCCAGAGACTCAGCATCTCGCGGCGGTAGACGGCGAAGAAGCCGGTCATGCCGGAGCTCCCGCTTCGGGGTGTTCGGTCAGGGCCGCGAACACGTCTTCGAGCGAGCTTTTGCCCGGTCCGAGCGCGCGCACGCCGACTCCGGCTCCGACCCAGGCGGCGACGAGACGCTCCGCGATCGCTTTTTCGTCCGTGTCGGTGTCGAGCTCGACGGTCACGTGCACGTGATCGGGCGCGTCGGCACCGTCTCGGAAGGAGAGGGCGCGCACGCCGTGCACCGAACGCGCGACGTCCGCGGCCCGCCGCTCCGGATCCCGGAGCTCGCCCTCGAGGCCGCGGCGTCGACCGAGCGCGAGGAGCGCGTCGAGCGTGCCCTCGGCGACCAGACGCCCTCGGTCGATCACGAGCGCGCGGTCGCACGTCGCCTCGACCTCGGAGAGGATGTGCGTCGAGAGCAGGATCGTGTGCGTCTTTCCGAGCTCGCGGATGAGCCGGCGCACCTCACGGTTCTGGTTCGGGTCGAGCCCGGCCGTCGGTTCGTCCAAGATGAGCAGGGGAGGCGAGGCGACGAGCGCGTCGGCGAGCGCGACGCGCTGCCGATAACCTTTCGAGAGATGGAGGATCAGCGTGTCCGCGAGCTCCGTCACGCTGGCGCGCTCCATCGCCGCTTCCACGGCGCGCGCCCGCTCGCGGCGGGGTACGTGCTTGAGCGCCGCGCGGAAGTGCAGGTACTCGCGAACGCGCAGCTCCGGATAGAGGGGCGCGGCCTCGGGCATGTACCCGAGGTGGCGGCGGGCGGCGATCGGCTCACGCTGCACGTCGTACCCGTGGATGCGGATGCTGCCCGACGTCGGCCCGAGAAAGCCGGCGAGCATGCGCAACGTGGTGCTCTTGCCGGCCCCGTTCGGACCCAGGAACCCGACGACCTCGCCCTTGCCCACGCGGAACGAGACGTCTCGCACCGCCACGACCGTTCCGTAGTCCTTGACGAGGTTCGACACCTCGATCATCGGGCTTTCCTCCCGCTGCCTCGAGCGGGCGTTCTCGGGGGCGAGCGCCGTCACGCCCGCGGCTGATCTTCGTCTTCGTCGCCGTCCGCCGTGGTCTCGTCCTCCAGGGCGGCGCCATGGCACTTCTTGAACTTCTTGCCCGAGCCGCACGGACACGGATCGTTGCGGCCGATCTTCGGGCCCTCACGGCGTCGGGGCGGCGTGGGTCGAGCCGGCGCGGCGGCTTGCTGCACCACGCGCTCGAGCTCGGCGAGCAACGTCGCCGGATCCGCCGTCTCCGTGCTCGGGTGGCGGGCGATCGCGTGCTCGAGCTCTTCCTGGTAGCGGCGCGCGGCCTCCGCCTCGGCGGCGGCGAGCTCCTCCCGGCGGCGCGGGCGGGCCTCGAACAGCCGCACGAGCACGTTGCTCGACACCTTCGCCATCATCGTGAGGAAGAGGTTGTACGCTTCCTTCTTGTACTCGTTCTTCGGGTCGCGCTGCCCGTAGCCGCGCAGGCCGATGCCGTCGCGCAGGTGCTCCATGTTCGAGAGGTGATCGACCCAGGCCTCGTCGATCGCTTCGACGTACATGTGCCGGAACACGCGCAGCGTGTTCTCGAGACCGAGCTCGCCTTCTTTCTTGGTGTAGAGCTCCTGCGCGAACTCGTAGAGCCGCTTCACCACGAGCTCGCGGTCACCGAGCTCGGTGAGGGACGCATCGGGACGCACCTTGAAGTGCTCCTCGAATCCCTGGAACATCCCCTCCCAATCCCAGTCCTCCGGCGGGCGGTTCTCGGGGCAGCTCTCCTCGACCATGGCCGCGACCACGCGGTCGATGAGGTCGAGCAAGCGCTCGCGCTGCTCGGTGAGACCGCGCGGCACGAGATCGAAGAGCTCGTCGTACACGTCGGCCGGTGTCGGGATCTTGCGCGGCGGGAAATCGAGCTTGGTTCCCCAGGCCTCGTACACCTCGTGCCGCAGCACCTCGGGGTCGACGAGCTTTTCCGCCGCGACGATCTCCTCGCGCGTGGGCGGCCGGGGCTTTTTGTCCTCGCCGAGCGCATGAACCTGCGGATCGCAGAAGTAGCCCACGAGCGTCGCGATTTGCGGACGCACCTGCTCCGCAATCGTCGGGTCGATCGGGATGTCGCGCGGCTTGCCGGTGGGCTTGCCCGCTTCGTCGACCTCGTTGGGCGTGTAGCGACCCGTGAGCAGCTGCTGGCGCAAGGAGTACACCGTCTTGCGCTGCGCGTTCATCACGTCGTCGTACTCGAGCAGGTTCTTGCGGATGTCGAAGTTACGCTCTTCGACCTTGCGCTGCGCGTTCTCGATGCTGCGGGTGACGAGCGGATGCTCGATCGGCTCGTCGTCGGGCATCCCCATGCGGTCCATCAAGCTCTTGACCCGATCGCCCATGAAGATGCGCATCAGGTCGTCCTCGAGCGACAGATAGAACCGGCTGTAACCGGGGTCGCCCTGCCGCCCCGCGCGGCCGCGCAGCTGGTTGTCGATCCGGCGCGATTCGTGGCGCTCGGTTCCGATGATGTGCAAGCCGCCGAGCGCGACCACCTCGTCGTGCTCGATCGCGCACTGCTCCTGGAAGGTCTTGACGAGGCGCTCGTACTCTTCGGGCGCCTGGTCGGCGTCGAGGCCGCGCTTCTTGAGCTCCCAACGTGCGAGCATCTCGGGGTTGCCGCCGAGCATGATGTCGGTGCCCCGGCCCGCCATGTTGGTGGACACGGTCACGGCGCCCTTCTTGCCCGCCTGGGCCACGATGAACGCTTCGTTCTCGTGGTGCTTGGCGTTCAGCACGTTGTGCTCGATGCCCTTCTTCTTGAGGATGCGGCTGATGGCCGCGCTCTTCTCGACGCTCGTCGTGCCGACCAGCACCGGGCGCCCCGCCTCGTGGTGCTCGATGATGTCGCGGACGATCGCGTTGAACTTCTCGCGCTCGGTCTTGTAGACCACGTCGTGGTCGTCGACGCGAATCATCGGCTTGTTCGTCGGGATCTGGACGACGTCGAGCTTGTACGTCGAGGCGAACTCCTGCGCCTCGGTCTCCGCCGTTCCCGTCATCCCGGCGAGCTTCTTGTAGAGCCGGAACAGGTTCTGGAAGGTGATCGTCGCCATCGTGCGGCTCTCTTCCTGGATCCGCACGTTTTCCTTGGCTTCGACGGCCTGGTGCAGCCCGTCGCTCCAGCGCCGCCCCGGCAGCACGCGCCCGGTGAACTCGTCGATGATCAGCACCTTGCCGTCGGGCGAGACCATGTAGTGCTGGTCGCGCTTGTAGAGCGCGTGCGCCCGCAAGAGCTGATTCAAGATGTGCAGCGTCTGGATGTTCACCGGGTCGTACAGGTTGTCGATCCCGATCGCCCGCTGCACGAACTCGACCCCCTCGTCCGTCAGCGTGGCGCTCCAGCCCTTCTCGTCGACGGTGTAGTGCTCGTCCTTGCGCAGCTGCGCCACGACCTCGTTGAGCGTGCGGTACTTCTCGCTCGCCGCCTCGGCCGGGCCGCTGATGATGAGCGGCGTGCGCGCCTCGTCGATGAGAATCGAGTCGACCTCGTCGATGATCGCGAAGTTCAGGGGACGCTGCACGTAGTCGAGCGCCGAGAACTTCATGTTGTCGCGCAGGTAATCGAAGCCGAACTCGTTGTTCTGCCCGTAGCAGATGTCGCACTTGTACGCGCGCTTCTTCTCCTCGTCGCTCTGCTGGTTGACGATCACGCCGATCGACAGGCCGAGCCAGTTGTAGAGGCGCCCCATCCACTCGGCGTCGCGTCGCGCCAGGTAATCGTTGACCGTGATGAGGTGGACGCCCTTGCCCTCGAGCGCGTTCAAGTACACCGGCAACGTCGCGACCAGCGTCTTGCCTTCGCCGGTGCGCATCTCGGCGATGGAGCCCTTGTGCAGCACGACGCCGCCGATGAGCTGCACGTCGTAGTGCCGCATCTTGAGCACGCGGCGGCTCGCTTCACGGCACACCGCGAAGGCCTCGACCAGGATGTCGTCGAGGGTCGCGCCGTTGTCGAGTTTTTGCTTGAATTCCCCGGTCTTTGCCTGGAGCTCGGCGTCCGAGAGCCGCTTCAGTCCATCCTCGAGCCCATTGATGGCGACGACCAGCGGCTGGATGCGCTTGAGCGCTCGCTCGTTGGAAGTCCCGAACAGCTTTTTCGCGAGCCAAGTGAGCATGGAATTTCGGCTTCTCCCGGTCGGCGGGGAAGCTACCCCTTCGGGCCGGCCCGTGCCACTGCCTTTTCGGACGGGCAGGACGGGCCGAAAACGGAGCATTCCGAGCCGAAACGCGCCGCGCGCGGGCCTTTCGTCGTGTCGGGCGCCCATCCCCGAAACTGCCGACGCTGCCCAGCGCCATGGGCAGCGAACGCGGCCATGGGGAGCCCGGCGCCCGTCTCGACCGTTCCGGTGGCGGGGCCCGAGTCGCGGCTCACCGGCGCCGAACGTCTAGTGCGACGAACGGTTGGGGACGCGCCGAAATACGCGGAGAACAGCGTCGGACGGAGTGCCCGCGTGGGAAGGGGCCTCGCCGATTCACGTCGGCGGGAGGGGCGGCGCGTGCCGCCCCTCCGAAAACGAGGATCGAACGCCGACCGGTCGAACCGATCGCTCTAGGTTCGGGGACGCCCTTCTCGGGCACGGCGGGCGAGTCGCTCCTTCTGGCGGAGCTCGCCTTCCTCCCACGCCCGTCGGTCCTCGTCGGTTTCGAGCACGAGGCGCGGCACTTCGCAAGGCCGTCCGTCGTCACCGAGCGCGACGTAGACGAGGTGCGCCGAGTTGGTGTGCGTCGTGACGGCGGTGATCGGATTTTCCGCGTGCACGTGGACGGTGACCTCGATCGACGTTCGGCCCACGTAAGTCACCCGTGCGTCGCACACGAGCAGCTCCCCGAGGTGCACGGGCTCCCGAAAGGTCATCGAGTCGATGGCCACCGTCACACATTGTCGTTGCGCGTGGCGCATCGCGGCGATGGCTCCGGCCTCGTCGACCATCTTCATGATCAGCCCACCGTGCACGTTTCCGAGCGCGTTGGCGTGCTCGGGCAGCATGAGCTGGTGGAGGGTGACTCGCGTGCTTTCGGGGGTCTTGGGCATGAGCGCGGTCATCGCTCCCAAGCTACCCGCGCTTTCCGCCCCATGCTACCGTCGCATGCCCGCCGAGTGCCCCGGCATCGGCCCGGCCGTCTCCACGGCCGCTCGCGGTCGCGATGGACGTCGTCTACTTCGTCATCCTGGTCAGCTCGCTGATCTTCGTCCACGAGCTCGGGCACTTTCTGTTCGCCAAGGCGTTCGGGGTGAAGGTGCTCACCTTCAGCCTGGGGTTCGGGCCGAAGCTGCTTCGCATCCGCGGCCGGGAGACGGAGTACTGCATCTCGCTGCTCCCGCTCGGCGGTTACGTGCGCATGCTCGAGGAGTCGCGCAGCGACCTCGTGCTGCCGGAGGACAAGAACCGCACCTTCGAGTCGCTGTCGCTCACCAAGCGCATCGTCGTGGTTCTGGCGGGGCCGATGATGAACTTGGTGTTTCCGGTTCTGCTCTACTTCTCGGTGTTCGTCAGCGACGGCCCGTTCCTTCCGCCCACCGTGGGCGTGGTGCTGCCGAACCACGCCGCCGACGGCAAGCTCTTCCCGGGCGATCGCATCATGGCGATCGACGGGGAGGAGATCGGAACGTTCGACGAGCTCAAGCGCATCGTCGCCAAGAGCCCGGGCAAGACCCTGGTGTTCAAGGTCTTCCGCGACAACAAGCACACCGACGTCGAGATCACCGTCGAAGATCGCATCGAGCGGCGCGAGCTCGACATCGTCGAGCGCATCGGCACGATCGGAATCCAGCCGAGCCCGCCGGCGCCCGTGATCGGCGTCCCGAACGCCGACGCGCCCGCCTACCGCGCGGGGCTGCGCACCTTCGACATGGTGACGCACGTCGGCGGCATGCCGATCCGAAAGTTCACGGATCTCGCCGCCGCCTTCAGCGACAACTCGGGCGAGACCCTCCCGGTGACCTATTTCCGACCGGTGCTCGTCCCGAACGCGCTCGGTGGGCTCGCCGAGATCGCCGTGTTCGAAGCCGGGGTCGTCGCGCTCACGCCGAACCCGGCCGGGAACGGCTTCTTCGAGCGCACGGGGATCGAGCTCGCCGATCTGTACGCGGCCATCGTTCCCGAGCAGTCCGTGTTCCACAAAGCGGGCCTGCGCCCCGGAGACAAGATCCTGAGGCTCGACGACGAGCCGGTGCCCGCCTGGTCCACCTTCTGTGAGCGCGTGCTCGCCGAGCCCGATCGCCCGCATCGCATCGAGTACCTGGCGGCGCGCGACGGCCGGGTGCGTTCCGGGACGATTCAGCTCCGGCGCGAGCAGTTCACGGACGAGCACGGGCAATCGTTCGAGCGCTACGTGCTGCAACTGCAGCACTGGATCCCGGTGGCGCCCGAAGAGCGCGTCTCCCACCCGGCGCCGGTGCGGTACGCGCTCGAAAAGGCGGTGGAGGAGACGGCGAGCGTCACGCGCTTCGTGCTGGTCGGCCTCGTGCGGCTGATCCAGGGGCGCATCAGCGTCGACTCGCTCTCCGGCCCGATCACGCTCTTCCAGGTGGCGGGAGAAGAGGGGCGGAAAGGGACCGACTACTTCCTCTGGGCGATGGCGCTCATCAGCATCAACCTCGGCTTGTTCAATCTCCTGCCGATCCCGGTGCTCGACGGCGGCCATCTGATGTTCTTCCTGATCGAGGCGGTGCTCCGGCGGCCGCTGCCGCTCCGGTTGCGCGAGCTTGCGCACATCGTGGGCATGGCCATCTTGATCGGCCTGATGCTGCTCGCCTTCAAGAACGACGTCGAAAAGCGCTGGGACGGCATTTTCGGCAAGACGCCGGCCCGGCTCGGCTGACACGAGGCGCGCGTGACGGTGCACTCGTCGACCACGGCGCCCGTGACGGCGCGCACGCTCGCCGCGCGCGTCGTGCTGCGGGTGTTCCGCGACGCGGCGTACGCTGCGGCCGCGCTCGACGCCGAGCTTTCGCGGCACGCCGAGCTCGACGCGCGCGACCGCGCGCTCGCCACCGAGCTCGTCTATGGCGTGCTGCGCACCCGCGGCGCCCTCGAGCGGCGCCTCGCGCGTTACATCGCGCGCCGGGTGGACGACGCGGTCACGCGCGTGCACCTGCTCGTCGCGGCCTACCAGATTTTGCTGCTCGATCGCGTTCCGCCGTTCGCCGCCGTGGACGCCGCAGTGACCGCCGTGCGCGCCGAGCGCGGGGCGCGCCTCGCGGGCTTCACGAACGCCGTGCTGCTCGGCCTCGCGGCGACGGGGGAGCGGCTGACGCCCGCGGCCGCGGGGCCCGGCTTGCCCTTTATACAAATCCCGGGCCCCACGACACCTACCAAAAATCGATAGACCTCTTTT